>DQCG01000313.1:5309-11861 GCA_003533825.1 Phycisphaerales bacterium | reverse complement strand
ATGCCCGACGGGGCGCTCTATTTCGAACAGACATATTTTCCTTTTCTCGAAGGCGATGACCTGGGTGCGATTTCCGAGGTCTTCGGAGAATCCATGTGGACTGCCATAGCAAGCCCGCCCGGTCCGATCGACGACGGGAAGCTGTCGGAAGGTGCAAAGCGTTTGCGGGCCGGGACAGACCGAGCCATCATCGGCCTGTTCGGCGGCAACCTCTTCGAGGTAGGAATGTTTCTATATCGCAACGATCAGTTTATGATGCTGCTGGCTTCCGAGCCGCAACACGCCCACCGATTCCTCGACAAACTCGTCGAAATCCATCTGGTAAATCTGGAAAGATTCCTGGCCGCCGTCGGTGAGCATATCGATATCATTATGTTCGGCGACGATCTCGGCATGCAGACCGGGCCGATGATGTCGCCGAAAATGTATTGCGAATTTTTCAAGCCCCGGCACAAACTACTCTGGAACCGTGCAAAAGAGTTGGCCGACGTCAAGGTCATGCTGCATTGTTGCGGCGGTGTCCGTGAATTACTGCCGCACCTGATCGAAGCCGGCCTCGACGCCATCAATCCTGTTCAGATCAGTTGTTCGGGAATGAACGCCAACCGGCTAAAGACCGAGTTTGGGAGCGAACTTTCCTTTTGGGGAGGCGGCTGCGATACGAGGGATGTCCTGCCGAACGGCAGCCATCAGCAAGTTGCCGAACACGTCAAAAAGCAGGTCGAAATCCTCCGCCCCGGCGGGGGTTTTGTTTTCCAGCAGGTACATAACATCCTGGCTAACGTGCCGCCGGAGAATATCATAGCGATGTTCGACGCCGTGAATGCTTGATTATAGGCCGGGGAGAAACTATACATGAGCCTGATCGATTATGTAATAATCCTGCTCTATTTTGCAATTGTGATAGGATTGGGTTTCTGGTATCAGAAGCGCGCATCAGAGAATCTCAGGGCCTATTTTCTCGGGGGCAAAGGTATCCACTGGCTGGCACTCGCGATGTCCGGGTCGGTATCCAACTTCGATATTACCGGGACTATGTGGATAATCTCCATACTGTACGTACTCGGGATGAAGTCGATGTGGCATCACTGGATGTGGGGATTTCTGATGGGTGCTTTCTTCATGGTCTACATGGGCAAATGGGTCCGCCGTTCGAATGTCATGACGGCCGCCGAGTGGATGCAGACCCGCTTCGGTTCGGGCCCTGCGGGCAAACTCGCACGTACTACGTCCGCGCTAATCGCTGTGCTCTTCACCGCCTGCTTCATCGGCTACGCCTACAAGGGCATCGGCAAGTTCGCAACCGTGTATATTCCGCTGGAAACCTTGGCACAATATACTTCCAGCCTCTGGCTCCAGCACATATTCACAGCACATGAACCGGATTGCCTTGCTGTTTTGATTATAGGCGTAACTACTCTCTATGTTGTTCTTGGCGGGCTTTACAGCGTAGTCGTCACTGATGTTGTACAGACTATCATCCTTACCATCGGGAGCATCCTTGTCGCCTGCATCGCATGGTATCACCTGACTCCAGAGTTGATGTCCGGCCTGCCGGAAAATTGGAGTTCACTGAGCGTGCCGTGGCGGATCGAAGAATTTGCCGGAACCGATAATGCGCATTTCGAGCTTTTCGGCGCCCTTGTTATTGTCTGGGTTGTCAAGGGCCTGCTGCTCAATCTCGGCGGACCGGCCCAAATGTACGATGCGCAGCGCTTCCTGGCCGCACGGAGCCCGCGCGATGCCGCCAAGGTCGGTGCCGCCTGGAGTCTATTCCTCATCGTCCGCTGGGCAATGGCTATCGGAATCGCCCTATTGGCCCTTACGGGGATCACCGGCGTAACGGATTCAGAGAAAGTAATGCCGCTGGTTCTGTTGAAATTTCTACCGGCCGGGCTAAGGGGCATTGTAATCGCCGGATTGTTAGCGGCGTTCATGTCCACCTTCAGCTCTACCGTCAACAGCGGGGCGTCTTTTATCGTGCGCGACCTGTGGCAGCCCTACTTCCGCCCAGACGCCGGCGAAAAACAGGCGGTTAGATTCAGTTACATCGCGACAATCCTGCTGGTTCTCATCGGTCTCGGCATCGGCACTCAGGCTGCATCAATAGCACAAATATGGGACTGGATGATGATGGCCTTGGGCGCAGGCGTTGTCGTGCCGAACGTGCTCAGATGGTACTGGTGGCGAATGAACGGCTGGGGCTATGCGTGCGGAACACTGGGCGGAATTCTTCTTTCGCTGGTAGCATTGTTTTTCCCGAATACTCCGATATATTACATGTTCCCTTTAATCTGCGGCGCTTCGCTGATCGCCAGTATCGCAGTATCCCGTGTAACCCGGGCGACGGATGATGAAATTCTCGTCTGTTTTTACAAATCCGTTCGGCCTTTCGGATTGTGGAAACCAATTGCGGCGAAAGCAGATCTCTCAGAGAAAGAGTTGTCCGCCGGGTCGGAAAGCATGTCACGGACAATCATAAATGTTCTGCTTGCCATGCTTGCGATTACAGGATTATACCTGTTCCCGATGTATCTCGTTGGTCATTGGTATCTCAATTCTGCTATATGGCTCATACTGGCAATAGCAGCGGTATTTGCTCTGAAATACACCTGGTACCAATTTCTCCCAGCGCCGGATAAAAACGCAGACCTGCATTGATCCTCATCAGGATAATGCCCAATGTTCATCGGCTGTAGAGTGAGAAATGCCTAAAACTTTGGCTGCCTGTATGCCGGTTAAGCCAGCGAAATAGCGAAGCTTAACCAAGTAGGCTTTGACTTTGTCTTTCTTAGTCAACTTCTCATACACTAACGGAAGCAATATATCAGCAGCCTTCTCGTCTCCTTGCTAAATCGCGTTTAAGATGCGTGTGACATCGGTCATCATTCATCTCGAATCTGGACGTCAGAATGTATTAAAACTATTATATCGAGAATTAAGAGATGACTCAAATACTATTCAATTCTTTAAAAAGTCACTCTTTTTCATCAGCAAAAATACGCCACAATTATATAGTGACTTTATGTCTCTAAAATGTCTCCACAGATAGAGATTTTACCCTAACTGAGTCTGATTAAATGTTAGATTATAGATAAAGGACACATTTTTTTATATCGTTAACGTATTCAATGACCGGAGTTGAAAAACAAAGGGCTGAAAACTCTCACAAGCTGTCAATCCTCAACGCCGGTTTTGAAGAAGCAAGGAAAGATCCGCGATTCAAAGGAGATATAAAGAGATTTATCAAAGTAAAAATATGCGTTTATAAATTGCAAACTTTGGTGAATGAAAATGTTTTGCAGAAAAGGACAGCAATCGACCTCAGGGAACAAAGGTATAGCTTTGACCTTTGGCGATATTGACTATTCTTCTATCGTCCTTGTATCTGATTCGTACAGGCCCGCCTGTCAGTGACTGAACCACGGCGCATTCGAGCTTTCCATCTTTCCAGTAGATATCTACATCGCAGTTGCCCCGAGCACGCAGGCCCGCTACTTTGCCTTCAGGCCAGGATTTGGGCAGTGCAGGCAGAAGATATATCTGCCCGCCGTGGCTCTGGAGCAGCATTTCGGCAATACCGACAGTCCCGCTGAAATTGCCATCAATCTGAAAGACCCGCCCCGGCCAGCAGGCATTCATCAGGTTGTCAAACGCGTTGCGCGCGATTAAGCGGTTGAGATACCAGTGAGCCTGTTCCGCGTCCCCAAGGCGAGCGAAGAAACATATCTTCCAGGCATTGCTCCAGCCCACGTCTCCGCCGAAACCCCGTTTCTCAAGTGTTCTTCGTGCCGCCTCAAGTAAGTGAGCATCCTGCCCGCCAATCAGAGAGAACGGATGCAGCCCAATCAAATGCGACACATGACGATGTTTGGGCTCGTTCTCTTTGTAGTCTTCGATCCATTCCTGTATCGTTCCATCGGCACCGATTCTAAACGGCGGCAGTTTCTGAAGGCCGCTCTGAAGTTTTACCCGGAGTCGTTCATCAGTTTCGAGTATCTTCGAGCCCTGCACCACTGCTTCAAACAAAACCCGTACAATCGACATGTGATAGGTAGCCCCCCTTGTAATTCGGACTGGCTTGTTGAGTTCGGGATGGATGTAAGCGTTCTCGGGCGACGTTGATGGCGCGATTACAAGATAGCCGTCCTGGTCCTCAATCAGATAATCCAGGATAAACTCAGCGGCTCCCTTGATTACGGGGTAGGCTTGCTCTTGCAAAAAAGCCTTGTCTTCTGAGAATTCATAGTGGCGCCATAAGGTCATGGCCATCCACGCTCCGGCTAGCGGGTCCAGTACCCCGTTCTGAAACTGCGAAGCCTTTGTTGAACCGCTTGGGGTCGTTCTGCCAAACGGATTCGTTGACGTGAAAGTAACCCAACCATCGGCATTGTATAGTTTGCGTGCCGAGACCCTGCCTTTCTCAGTAAGCCTGATGAACCAATCTGCAAGTGGATCAAGTGTCTCTGCGAGATTGGTTGGATCGGCGGGCCAGTAGTTCATTTGCAAGTTAATGTTGAGATGATAGTCAGCCTCCCACGGTGCCCACATCTTTTCGTTCCAGATCCCCTGCAAATTAGCCGGCAGCCGTCCTGGATGACGTGAACTCGACATCAGCAGATAGCGCCCGTATTGAAAGTAGAGAGTTGCCAAAGCCGGATCGGCTTTGCCCTCTTTGGCCTTTTTGAGTCGCTTGTCGGTGGTAGTTGCGTCTTGATCTGAGCTGCCCAAGTCAAGCGAAACCCTCTCGAATATAGCGCGATGCTCGGCGATGTGGTCCCTTCGCATATCGACCCACGGTTTGTTCGCAACTTTGTTTAATATGGCCTCGGCCAGCCGACCAGGATCGAGCGAGCGGTTAAAGTCCATCATTTCAAGGCTGTAATCCGTCGCTGCGGTCATTAGCAGGATCGCTTCGTTTGCATTCTTAACTACCAGAGTCTTGCCCTCGGTGCGGATTGTCCCTCCCGTGGTGCGGACCAGCATACGTGCAGCAAACTTCATGTGGCTGCCGCCAGGTCCCGAGCCTCCCGGGTTGTCATCAAAGCCTGCAGGCGCGGCGATATCAATAATCTGGCCATCCATTTGCAAACGGTCTGAACCTGCTGCAGTTACCTTCATGTCCTTCTTACGCGTAAGTTGAATCTTTGTGCTAATCGTGCCGGGCTCAGAGACGCTGAGACGCACGGCTACGACATCATCTACAGCGGATATCAAAACTTCGCGCTTCATCCGGACATTACCAACTCGGTATTCCACTGTGGCGATACCTGTTTGCAAATCGAGTTGACGGTGATAATCCTGGATTTCCGGCTCATGGTCCATCTCAATCCACAAATCCGCCAGCGGCTCGTATGAGCGAAAAGAAGTAGGAGGTTTGGTTAGCTTTTCCAATCCGAGCTCGCGGGCTTCCGATATCCTCCCCTCCGAAATTAGCTCCTGCAGTTTGCACATGTTTTCCGAAAATTTCTCGGGATAGGCATCGGTCGGCTCACCAGCCCAGAGACTCTCCTCGTTGAGCTGCAGGCGTTCTTTCGGTACAGTACCAAAGACCATTGCCCCCAGCCGGCCATTGCCCAACGGCATCGCATCGGTCCACTTTGAAGCCGGCTCATCGTACCATAGTCGCATCATATTTTGCGCAAAGGTCTGTTCAGCAAATAGCAACAAGACTATACTCAATACATGTATCCAGATTGTTGTCTGAAAGTTTTTCATAGGTCTCCTTCGTCTCACCTCAGTACGATTGTGGGATACGCTTGGCCACCGGCTTAGGATTGATCTTGCCTGCCGCGTTCCATCACAGGATACTATCATAAGGACACGATATTTCAAGCGGGATCTCCTGTATGGTTTCACATACTACGCTTCCATCGCCCCATTACTACGATTGCTTAAGACATAGGTAGATTCACGATGTCCATTATAATGTATCGTGAAGTCGAAGGACTGTTCAGATAAGCTACGAAGCTTGGCTGAGAGGTCGTAACGTAGATGCCTCAAAGAAATATTTTCTGTGGCAACAGGGATTTTAGTACTTGACTTTGTGTTCTTCGTAGGTGGCCTTGTGATATGAGAGACACTCTCTTTATAAACTTATGTGAAATAGGAGCTTATGTGCCCATTCTCTTACTGCTCGCATTGTCGGTATTTTGCATTCTTCTGACAGATTTTTTTCATTTCACATACGGATCTGCATAAGACCACTGGATAAATCACAGAGAATCCTATATCTTGTTGATAGGTAGTGGTTAACGACTAAATCACGATCTGCTTGCTGGATTCTTGTACCGCAAAATCATCGTTGTTTGGATTTTTATACGGAACCATATAAACATTATTGTCTGGAATGAAAAGTAGTTAAATGAGAAAGCCCATAGTTCATCTCGTCTGTAATGCACATCTTGATCCAGTCTGGCAATGGGAATGGGAGGAAGGAGCCTGTGAAGCGCTTTCCACATTCCGCACGGCTGCCGATCTCTGTGAAGAGTCCGAGAGCTTTGTCTTCAATCATAACGAAGTAATTCTCTACAAGTGGATTGAGCAGTACGA
>DQCG01000313.1:238-5199 GCA_003533825.1 Phycisphaerales bacterium | reverse complement strand
CCGGCCAACTACTGCCATCAATTTCGATCCCTTTGGTCATACAAGAGGCCTTGTACAAATCCTTGCGAAGAGCGGTTATGATTCCTATGTCCATTGCCGACCCTTGAGACATGAATGCGGTCAGCAGGTCGATGATTACGTCTGGGTCGGCTACGACGGTTCAGAGATCATCTGCACGCGCCCACGCCTGTTCTACAATTCGCAACTCGGCAAAGCGGGCGACAAACTCAGGACTCAGCTTGAAGAAACCTCCGACCTTGATATCTCCCTGATGCTGTGGGGTGTTGGAAATCATGGTGGAGGGCCCAGTCGCAAAGATATTCGAGATATTAATGGAATCATAGCTTGTCAGAAGAATTGGACGATTCTGCACTCCACACCAGAAGCCTATTTCCAGGATCTTAAGCAACGCAAGGGCGAGTTACCGCGTTGGGTGAAAGACCTGAATCCCTGGGCCGTAGGATGTTACACCTCGATGATTCGTATTAAACAGGGATACCGGGCATTGGAAAATACACTCTTGATGGTAGAGAAGATGGCATCAGCAGCCGCAGCGCAGGAGCTGATGCCATATCCCGGTGACCAGTTCAAAGCCGCAGAGGAGGATTTGCTCTGGACGGCTTTCCATGATGTTCTTCCCGGCAGCTCAACGCCTCCCGTGGAACGACACGCTCTGCAGAAGATCGGCCATGGAATGGAACTGTTGTCACGGATCAGGGCGCAGGCATTCTTCTGTCTGGCAAGTGGACAACCTAAGGCGAAAGCAAACACATTCCCGGTATTTGTGTACAACCCGCACCCCTGGGAGATAGAGACGACAGTAGTTGCCGAGTTCAACCTGCCGGATATCATTTTTTGTCCGGATACGTTCTGGATTCCGAGCCTGCTTCACAAGGGGAAGAAACTTCCCATCCAGGCAGAACGTCCAGACAGCAATATGCCCATGGATTGGCGCAAACGTGTTTGCTTCAGGGCCAAGCTGGCACCCGGTATAGTGAACCGCTTTGACGTCACGCTGACTCGCAAGTCCAAACGTCCGGTGTTCAAGAACAGGGAAAAGGATGGGGTGATCCATTTTCGCGGAAAGAATATTGACTGGGCCATCAACGTCCGATCCGGGCTGATTGAGCACTTGCGAGTTAACGGGAGAGATATTCTCCGCAAAGGCGCGTTCAAGGCTCTGGTTATGCATGACACATCTGATCCCTGGGGCATGACAACAGACAGGTTCGATACTATTGTCGGTCGCTTTCGCATTCTGTCACACACAAAGAGCGCAGAAGTATCGGGAATTTCCGCCAAACGCCTCAAGCCAATCCGGGTGATTGAAGATGGTCCTGTACGGACCGTTGTCGAGGCATTGTACGGCTACAATGACTCCTTTCTGATACTTACATGGAAATTACCAAAAGAGGGAACTGAGGTCGAGCTTAATGCACGGGTCTTGTGGAATGAAAAGGACAAGATGCTGAAACTGTCGGTGCCTACGTTGCTACAGAACGCTGCGTATATCGGTGATGTCGCTTATGGCCGTGATGTATTGCCGGCTACAGGTCGCGAGGTGGTTGCCCAGAAATGGAGTGCCGTTGTCTCAGAACACGATGACCTGGTCCTGACCATCGTGAACGACGGCACCTATGCTTCATCGTTCACTAAAGGACAGATGCGTATTACTCTCCTTCGCTGCCCTGCGTACGTTGCCCATCCATGGAAAGATTGGGCCACTGTGCCGGATAACATGTTTCGCCCCCGAATTGATCAGGGCGAGAGATTGTTCAGCTTCTGGATGAACGCAGGCCCGGTCGACGAGCGAATGTGTGCGGTTGCTCGCCAGGCCCAGATACATAACGAGAAACCCATGGCCCAATGGTTCAGCCCTTCGGGATGCGGCACCCGCCCAAAGCCCTTTGCCCTCTTGTCCAACAGGAATGTTCAAATAACAACCATCAAGCAAGCAGAGAATGGTAAAGGCTGGATCATCCGTCTGTTTGAGCCAACGGGCAGGCGCCAAAAGACACAATTGCGTATCTTGGCCGGAAAATCTATTCGCAAGACCGTGACCTTACAACCATTTGAGATCAAAACACTGAAGATTGACACCACTTTCCGCAGTGTGGTCGAGACAAATCTGATGGAAGAAACTGGATAACAACACATAGGAATCAACCAATTTGTGTTCAATATGGGAGTTACTAAAGTGAACTATCACGCAGCCGAAACACGATACGAAAATATGATTTACCGACGTTGTGGGCGAAGCGGTTTGAAGTTACCTGCTATTACATTGGGCCTTTGGTACAACTTCGGCGGCATCGATTCATTCGAAAATGCCCGGGCCATGGTTCGCCGTGCATTTGATTTGGGCATTGCCCACTTTGACCTGGCCAACAATTACGGTCCGCCACCAGGTTCGGCCGAGGAGAACTTCGGCAGACTTCTCGTTCAGGATTTGGGCCCTTATCGAGATGAACTGATAATCTCTTCAAAAGCCGGGTATCTTATGTGGCCGGGGCCTTATGGAGAATGGGGTTCGCGAAAATATCTCGTGGCAAGTCTTGACCAGAGTTTGAAGCGGATGGGCATGGAATACGTCGACATTTTCTATAGTCATAGACCGGACCCGGAAACACCGCTGGAAGAAACTATGGGTGCACTCGATTTTATTGTGAGAAGTGGTCGAGCTTTGTACGT
Organism: Phycisphaerales bacterium; assembly: GCA_003533825.1. Taxonomy (GTDB): domain Bacteria; phylum Planctomycetota; class Phycisphaerae; order Sedimentisphaerales; family Anaerobacaceae; genus JAFGPJ01. Next base: position 2,508 of record DQCG01000313.1, on the reverse strand, counting down.
GGGTATATCGTCCTACAATCCAGAGCAAACACGGCAGGCAGCGACAATCTTACAGAATTTGGGTACGCCCTGCATTATTCACCAGCCTCGTTACAATATGTTCGATCGCTGGATCGAGGATGGCCTATTGGATGTTCTTTCAGAGGAAAGTATTGGCTGCATCGGATTCTCGCCGTTATGTCAGGGCATTCTGACTGACAAATATCTCGAAGACATCCCCGAAGATTCGCGTGCCGGTAAGTGGAAAGACCAATTAACCTGGGGGGATGCTGTCAGCAAAAAACGCATTGCCAAAGTTGCAAAGCTTAACCAATTGGCTAAAACTCGCGGTCAGAGTATGGCCCAAATGGCAATTGCGTGGATTTTAAGGCATAAGCAGATGAGCAGTGCGCTCATTGGCGCCAGCTCTGTCAAGCATATAGAGGATGCCATAACTGCTTTGGCCAATCTGGACTTTACCGCTGAAGAGCTTAAGGCAATTGACTCGATCCTCGAGTAATCCGGATTAATTAAATTTCAGCCGGGTAGCTCTTGTATTGCCTGTAAAAGGACAGATCGGTTATAAGGCCTGTAAAACTCTTATTGTCGATCATGCCAAGTGTTTGTTTGCCCTGTTCTTTGCCGATCGTCAAAGTTTTACTGCCAAAGAATTTCAGGTATCTGCCCCTGGGGACCGAAGCCACTTTTTTGCCGTCAACAAACATTTCTAACTTATCGAGGTTGACCGTTGCAGCTAAGTGTATCCATTTGCCATGACAGCTTTCCATGCCGTCAGCAACTGCAATTCGCCCGGAATCCCTTACGCCGAAGCAAGGCACACCGTCCTCAACAAACAATGACCATGCACCTTTGTACGCCTGGCCCTGTGACAATATTGTGCCGTCAGCTTCCGCCTTAAACCGCAAACCAACCGACAGCGGGCAATCGCTTATATCGATTGATTCGCTCTGCTCAACCGTCACAGAGCTTTGCGAAGAACAGCTCAAAGCAGCGCCTCTTTCGGTTGAAACAACGCCGGCGCTGGAAATTTTTCCATTGTTGGAGTTTCCGCTGAGATCCTTTACGATACTGCCGTCGCAGCCTTCGAAATCATACTTGAGCATCAAGCCCTGCCTTTTGGTCTTATCGAGTACGGCGTAGCTTTCCCTGTAATCGGTCTGCCTGGCAAGCCGGTCAATCTCCTTCTGAAGCTCAACGACTTTTTGCCGGTAAGCAGGTTCGTTGATGAGGTTGTTCATTTCATGCGGATCGCTCTTTAAATGGTAAAGCTCAGATATCTCTTCCGTGTCGGGGTATGTCACAAGCTTCCATTCTTCGGTTCGTACTGCAAGTGTCCTGGGATATTGCGGATAGTTCAGATCAACCCAGTAAGTATAGAGAAAACTCTTTCGCCAGCTTTTTGAATTCCTGAAAAGCCTGACCATAGAGTCGCCCTGAACCCATGGAGGAGTTTTAATTCCAGCCAGTTCATAAAACGTGGGCGCAAGGTCAATATTCAGGACTATCTGCTCAATGGTTGTACCGGGTTTTACCAGCTTCGGATAGCGGATCACCATGGGGATTCTTATTGATTCTTCGTAGGCACACCGCTTGTCTCCCATGCGATGTTCACCCATAAAGAAACCATTATCGCCGGCAAAAATGATCACCGTATTATCAAGCTGACCCATGGCTTTGAGTTTATCCATAATTGCCCCAAGACCCTCATCAACAGCCAATATTGCCTCATAATATTCTCGCTGAAACGGTTTAAAATTGTAATCCCGCTTCGGATAAATATCGGGAAGGTGACGAGCAGGATTTTCTTTGCGATAATCCCTGCTTCTATAAGAACCTTTGACCCATTCCTTAACAAGCGCTCTTTGCCATAATGGTTTGTCTGTCAAAGGATCATTATAGCTGGCTGGTTCATCAGGTTGCCTGCCTTTATACACGCCTTTATGGCGCTTGGCCGGGGTAAATGGCTGATGAACGGCCTTGTGCGACAGGTACATACAAAACGGAGAAGAGCTGTTTTCATCAAGCCATTTCAAAGCGGCTTTATTTAAAATATCCGTCATATAACCTTTGGCCTTGAACGACCTGCCGTTCTCGTTCATAGGAGGATCGATATATACACCCTGATCCTTGAAACTCAGCCAATAGTCGAAACCCGGCCTTGGGTCGTCATGAAAGAGCCCCATGTGCCATTTTCCTATAAAGACGCTCTTATAGCCTCCTCGTTCTTGTAAGATCTGATGATAAGAAGGTGTTTTCTCGAAGTCAAAATC
>DQCG01000313.1:0-159 GCA_003533825.1 Phycisphaerales bacterium | reverse complement strand
CTTGGAGAACACAAAGAAGTCGTGCAAAAGGCGTTCTTAAACCAGCCGCCCTCACGACGTATGCGATCAATGTTTGGCGTTTTCAGGAAAGGATGCCCCATAAAGCCCATGGCATCAAAACGCTGATCATCGGTAAGAACAAAAAGAAAGTTCGGTTTT
>DQCG01000350.1:5338-9185 GCA_003533825.1 Phycisphaerales bacterium | reverse complement strand
ATTCCTTGAATCCAAGAAGGTGAGGCCGTTGCCGAACCAAGTCACTCATCCCTCCCGCTCGAGGCGTCTACCAAAGGTGAAGAACCATCTTGGATTATGATTTTTCGTGTATTGTTGATCGCGCGGTCTGTTTGTTCAGAGACGTCCTGGACATACATTGTGGCCATCTTGAGATCAGCGTGACCGAGAAGTCGCTGAACCGCAAACGGGTCACCTGACCTGGCTGTTAATGTTGCTGCTGTTCTTCTGAGAGTATAAAAACCGACACCCTTTTCCATTTTGAGATCTAACTTTTTAATCAACTTGGAAAACTCTTTCCCAACTGAGTCATTATTTGTATATTTTATATTGTCCGCTTTATCGATGGTTTCTATCATTCTTACCAAAGGCTTACCAGTTGGTGTATTGAAAACTCGTTCATTAGTTCGAGGAAGGGTTTTTATAGCCTTAACAGTTTCTGGCCACAGAACTAAGTCTCGGTTAATCCCTGTCTTTCCTCTTGGATAATGTACTCTATACTTTTTAAAGTCTATGTTTTTCCAAAGCAACTGCGAGCAGTCTGTATTTCCAAATCCACAATTCAAACCCAGCAATATCATAGCTTTCATTTGAGGCTCTGAATCCTTTAATAATTTTCTAATCTGCTGAACTGTAAAAGTAGGTTTTTCTTTGCGAATGACTTTAACCTTACTAACAACATCAATATTTGGAATAGCCTCCAATACCTCATTTTTCTTTGACCAATGAAACATAGACTTCATAATCGCTATATGCAGATTTATCCTATTAGCCGAATTGTATGATTTTTGCAGCTTTCTCTTATAATTCTGTAGGTCAAGAGCAGTTATAGTATTAACCGTACAATGTTGCCCAAGAAACCGTACAAACCTACGGAGACTTTTTACTTGATCGGTATAATGTCGAATTGTTAACTCTTCTGCCTGAACTCTCGAATTTTGATGGTCTAGATAAAGATTACAAAGTGTTTTTATTGAAACATTACCATTGGTGATGTTGCGTCTTTGGCCTTTGCCAGAATGCAGAAAAATAGCATCTTCAAGATATCGCTGCAATGCTTCCCGCTTATCAGTTCCAAAGTAATACAGTTTACCCTTAATCTTCTTGCAATATTGGCCTGTCGGGTGTAAAGTAAGAGGGAATTTATCTGAGCGTGTTTTTCGTTTTTTAGAATTAGAAATAGTTTTTGACATGATTGACAACCTTAACAAAGAAATAAGTTATTCAATTACATGGGCATATAGTAAACTAATAAATAGTTGTAGTCAAGGTTGTATTATGAAAATTTATGAAATTATACAATTAAACATATGTCTTTGTAGAATAGACACTTGCGCCCGTAGCTCAATTGGATAGAGTCGCGGACTTCGAATCCGAAGGTTGCAGGTTCGAGTCCTGCCGGGCGCGTTCATAATCGCGGTTTCGCTATCGTCATCGCTGTTTGTTTTTTCCTGCTCGGCAATTATAAGTCTGGCAACTTTGCCACGGTTTTAGATTCCCGGCCCCTGAAAATAGGTGTATACCGGCCCATCGTGAGAATTATGTCGGAATGCCTCATAATCGATTGAACAACTTTCGGGTGTGCTCCCGGCACTTTGAAAGCTTTTACGCCCGGCATCTTGCCAGCGAAAAACGGACATTTTTCAGGGCTCGATTTGGGTAAAATCAGTAAGTGTGGAGTCAAAATGGCGACAGAATGTCACCGTAGAAAATCACAGTGTTTTCAGCTCATTATCAAACAACCGGCTGAGCATCAGGTGAGGTCCGAAACCGACATCGGCTATTGGTACAACTCGAAGTGCAAAAATACGCTCTGCCAGCTCAACTTCTATCCTATTCATTGAACTCGACTTAAGAACACAACTGACTATTGACTTCCACTGCTTCGGAGCAGGATTGCCCGATCCGCTATCTTTATCTCCAGGACGAAACGGATCAGGAATAGATTAATTTCCCGGGGAATCTGAAAACTGAAAATCGACGGTTATTATCAGATGATCGCTCAGTGAGCTGTCAGCAGCATTCAAATTCAATTGCTTATGTTCCGTTCGATTTAATAACTCGGAATTGAGTATGAATCCATTTCCGGGAATAAGAGTCTTGGCGCTGTAGACAACATAATCCAGCTTACCCGGCGAAAAGGAGGCGTGCGATCCTCCGCGCCAGGTAACAACAGATTCGCCGATCAAGTTAGGTATCAGCCAATCTTTCAAGCCATGAACCTTCTTGTCGATGATCAAATCCAAAGGCGTCCTGGATCCGACCAAATTGAAATCGCCGACAATAACTATTGCCGGTTTTGTGTAAGGTGTACCATCTTCGCCATATTGTCCCTTATGAATTTCATCGATCGTAGCAACAATATCATTCACCTGCCAGATGCGAAGCCGATCCTCCTCGCTGTCAATATATCCCATAGCTTTCAGATGAACATTAACAATGAATAAGTTGTTTTCGGCCAGGCTGATATACGCCGCTGCATAAGTGTCATTTTTTGACGGCAAAGCTTTCAGAGGATACTTCGAAGCAATGACATTGCCGTGCACTTTGTGGATGTGCCATTCTTTTTCATTTTCCAACGGCATTAGGCGTTTGAGAATCTCATCGTGGCCCTCGGTTTCCCACTCCTCCTGAAAACAATAGACGTCACCGTTGACGGAATTCAGCAAGCGACCCATGGCGTCTCCACGATTAGGATCGCTCAAACCCTCAAAATATGTATTGAAACTGACTATTCGCACATCGGTTCCGGGTTTGCGGTGTTGGGATCTACGCTTGGGAATTCCCGAAGGCTGCGAAAATGTAAAGTCAACCGGGGCACTAAGCTCATCGGAGCCGCCAAATTGGATGTGTATGGCATCGCCTCGATTCACATTGAGTCGGCTCAGATCAATTTGTATCTCGAATTCATCTTGCGCGTAGGTCGGCCCGACAATGTACTTCAGACTATCCCAGGGAATTTGCGTTCCTGAATCGTCACCCAGGTAGGCCCGCCTGCCTCTCGTATCGAGCGTCAGCCGTTGATTGTCCGGCAGATCGATCAAGACCAATAACGTCCCCTCAGCCTCAGGACCGTTTTGCAAGTTCAGGATACTGCCCGCGTCAAACCGAAGATACAGAATAGAGTCCTGACTTGTGGCATACACTTTCGTAATATCAAACGCCCCTTTTGCATCCCCCCCGGGGTCGGATGCGCATGCCTCAACACCTTTCCAGTCATCAAAATCCCCATCAATTCTAATGACCGATGCCGGTAATTCACATGTCAGCATCCCTACGATACATGCGGTCGTAAATGCGGCTAACGTACCGCCGACCATAGAGCGTAAACTCAGTTGGGCGATGTCTTCCCGGCGGGATGGGACCATCGAACCGATGCCCCCGATCTGTATAGCGACGGAGCCGAAGTTGGCGAATCCGCATAGGGCGTAGGTGGCAATCGTAAACGAACGTTCACTCAACTGTTCCTTTAACTCGACGAGGTCCATATAGGCAATGAACTCGTTTAGCACGGTCTTTTCGCCAAGGACGGAGGCGACCTTGAGCACATCCTCAGTCCGAATCCCCATGACCCAGGCGAACGGGCAGAATGCCCACCCCATAATTTTCTGAAAGGTCAAGACAGACGTCTCAGGCAATTCCGCGGCAGCCTCAGCGCCGCGCGCCAGGTAAATCACGTAAAAATGGCCTTGCTCCAAAGCCCAATTGACCAGGGCGATAAGGCATACAAACGCCAGCACCATAGCGCCGACATTAAGAGCCAGTTTAAGACCTACCGACGCACCGTTGCATGCTGCGTCGATAACATTGCGACCCTGCGGCGGCACAT
>DQCG01000350.1:0-5297 GCA_003533825.1 Phycisphaerales bacterium | reverse complement strand
GGCGCCGACATAATCGATGCAGCCAATAAATGCCCCGCATCAATACCAAGACCGACATACGCCGCCATAACACTGCCGGCAATGGTGGCCATCCCCCCCGTAAGCATAGCCATAAGCTCCGACCGCGTCATCGATGCCAGATAAGGTCGAACCATCAGCGGGGCCTCGGTGTGTCCCAGGAAAACATTGGCCGCGGCAGCCAATGACTCCGAGCCGGATACATCCATCACACGCACCATGGCCCAGGCCAACACTTTGACAATCTTCTGAATTACGCCCCAATGAAACAGAACGGCGGTCAGACATGAAAAGAAAACAATCAGCGGCAATACCGAGAACGCGAAATAATGTTCCCGAAATCCTTCTCCAAACAGAAAGGTCGATCCTTCGTTCCCGCATGCAATGATTCCATTTACAAACCGCTGCATCGCACCGAAGACCATGCGCCCGGGAGCTGTTTTTAAGATCAGCAATGCAAAGACCAGTTGAAACAGCATGCCCGTCACAATCAGTCGCACATGAACACGCCTGCGATTTTCCGACAACGCCCATGCCAGAAGCAACATCACCCACAATCCGAAGAAGCTAATCAACCTGGGCATTATGTCCTGCATTATTACACCCCTTTACATAAGTCGCCGGTTGTTATACGTGGCCGCCTGCTCGTATGGCTGGCGCAAGTTTAAATTATTTTGGTTTTGAAATCAGCTCCGGGATTTAAGCTGAATACCTGTCGTAAGTTACTTCAGTTTTATCCCCTGCGATTGAGACATCTAATATCTTATGAACATTTATGCCTGTTTCTTCCTGAATCCTATGAATTCCTCTGTATTCTTTCTTTTCCACTGCAGAGACCGCTCCTTCTATATAGACATCATTATTCCGAAGCAAATTGATTAAACCTATTAAAGTTCCTCCGCTGCTTACGGTGTCTTCAATGATATAAACGGTGTCACCCCGCTGAATCCCGTACGGGTACAGGTTACCTTTATGATATTCCATCGAAAAAGCAGTTCCCCGCGATTCGGGTCCTGGAAACCATTTTACTCCGGCAATCGACATGTTTGTGTATAGTGAGACCGCACCCAAAATGTGTGAGCACCTATCGAATTCCGAGACTATTTTATCTATTTGTGCTCTTGGAATATACTGACCGATCTTAAAAGCTGTTTCTCTAAGCAGGTCTGCCTGAGTGGAGGGATAGTGTTCGCTTAACGGTACAATCATAAACTGCACTTTTTTACCTTCCGGACTCGTTATTTCAACTAAATCTTTTCCCTCATAAGAAGAATGCAGCAAATTCCTCGAAATGTCGATTTCCGGATTGTCGCAATACTTAGCGAAACGACAGTTGGCTGTTTCCACCCTGCTTCTTCTGCCGCCAACTTCAACGGTGAGTAATGATTTAATGTCCCGGCCTGATAAGTTTGCCCTTCCAAAGCTTTTGCCGCCGTATGTCTTTTCAGCTAAGACATATATTTCATCAATAGTTGCCCCTCTTGATTCTATGAGGTGAATTAATGCACCAAGCGTTTCGCCTCTGTCTAAAACGTCGTCAACGATAGTGACTCTATCGCCGCATTGTACGCCCTGAAGGACAAGATGGCCTCCCCTGTAATGCTCATTTTTGCCGAAATAGGGAATAAGCTTATCCGCCAATTCATCCGAAGTCCAACGGGCAATTGCAATATCATTTCCGTTAAGAAAAGAAAGTGCGCCTGCAATATGGCCTGCACCATGTTCTTCAGTCACAATTTTCCTGCTGGGTTCTATGGAGCTTGCAAGGATAGACGCACAAACTCTCAAGGTCTCGGGGTCTAATCTTGGAGTTAACTCTGATATTGTGCTAAGTATTCTTTTCCTGTCATCATTTGCCGAAATAGTGGGCTGGTCGTCATACGCTCGAATAAATTTATGCATTATTCCACCATGCTTCAAAGTAATCTCATAGTCACTTGATATTAAATACGAGTTATACCAAAAAGGCAATATTAAAAGGGAAAGATTGGTAGATAGAGAGATGGTAACTACGGATTTGTAAAATCCGGAGGTGGTGCGGCCGGCAATTGGCGAATCATTATAAGCAGAGAAATCATTTGCCTGCACACGTCACTTATATTACACTTCCTGCGGCAGCAGAATTATCGGAGCAAAGTATGAAGGAAGGAATACTAATAGGCATCGCCGGCGCTTCCGGTTCGGGTAAAACACTGGTTGCTAACAGCATCATTGAAAGCCCCGGATTAGATAAGGCGGTGATAATTCAGGAAGATTCATATTACAAGGACCTATCCGATGTGCCTTATGAGGAGAGGGTAGTCAGAAACTTCGACCATCCCGATGCATTCGATCATGATCTTCTGGCCAAACATTTGTTGCAACTTTTGAACGGCAAGACTGTCTCACATCCCATTTATGATTATAAGCTCCACACCCGCTCGAAAGAAACAAAGACCGTGAGGCCGGGCAACTTGATCATTTTGGAGGGCATTTTGGTTTTTTGCAAGGCGCAACTGCGCGAGCTAATAGATTATCGAGTGTTTATCGACACGCCTCCGGATATCTGTTTTATTCGTCGCTTGAAACGCGATATTGAAGAAAGAGGACGGACCGTGGATTCTGTGATTAAGCAATACACAGAAACTGTTCGACCCATGTATCTTCAGTTTATTGAACCTTCGAAGCAATATGCAGACATTCTGATCTCCGGCGAGGGGAAGAATTCTGGGGCTGTTGATATTTTGATAACCAAAATCAATGCTCTGCTTCATAATAGACATCAATAGGAGCCAATCAGGAACACATTATGGCAAAAAAGAAGAAAGTCACAAAAGCTTACGACAACCTCGAATTCTTACATGGTCGCTCGGCTCGGCATCTGCGAGTCCTGGCGGAATTTATCGAACCCGAAGAGCGTTTGAGAAAGCACGGCATTTACAACACAATTGTCTTCTTCGGTTCGGCGTTTTCTGTCGATAATCGTACTTTTAGAAAGCAAATCCCAGATAGTTCGGTTGTGCCTGAAAAAGCCATCCGTGTGAGTAACGCGCATGAATCCTGTATCGAGCTCGCCAGACGCATCACTTCCTGGTCGCAGAAGATAGAAGAGCCAGCCAAGCGGTTTTATGTCTGTTCCGGCGGGGGTTCCGGTATCATGGAAGCGGCGAACAAAGGTGCAAAACTGGCTGGCGGGAAATCTATAGGCTTTAATATTACTCTTCCTCTTGAACAGTTTCTGAATCCTCATATTACGCCGGAGCTTCGTTTTAACTTTCATTACTTCTTCATACGTAAGTTCTGGTTTTTGTACTATGCCAAAGCGCTCATCGGTTTCCCGGGAGGTTTTGGCACCATGGACGAGGTTTTTGAGATGCTTACCTTACTGCAAACCAGGAAGATCCAAAAGCAGGTCCCCGTCGTACTCTTCGGCAAGACGTTCTGGAACGAAGTCGTTAATTTTAAAGCCTTGCAGGAATATGGCGTCATTGGGCCGCTCGACTTGAAACTCTTCAAGATTATAGACGATGTCGATGAGGCCTTTGAGTATATCACAAGGCAATTGAAGAAGCTGTACCTCTGACCTGAACGCTGAAACAGGATCGGATACAGAGATTTTGTGAGGTGTTTATGGAGCTTGATGTGTATGCTCTTGGCAACGCATTAGTGGATATCCATGTGCATGTTGAAGATTCGCTTCTTACTGAACTCGGCCTTGAAAAAGGCAATAGGTACCCTACTGACCAAAGCCGTCAGGAAGAAATTTTGCGTAAGCTGCTCGGCTCCGACAGCCTGGACAGTACCCGAAAGGCCGGCAAACTGCAGACGGCCGCGGGCGGCAGCGCGGCGAACACGATGTATGGCATTTCACAACTTGGCGGCCGGGCAGGATTTTGCGGAAAGATTGCGAACGACGAACTCGGAGCCCTCTACGCCGAACACATGAAGCAAAGCAGCGTTGTCTTCAAGGAAAATATGGGGCAGGGGATGACGGGCGCATGCGTTGTCTTGACCTCCGATGACGCCCAGAGAACCATGCTCACCTGCCTGGGCGTTTCGGGCCAGATCGATTACGAAGATATTGATAATGAACTGCTCAGGCACAGCCGGTATATCTATCTGGAAGGATATCTTTTTGAAAGCAAACGTGCCGCCCGTACCATGCTCCGGTCGGTTGCGATTGCCAGAAAAAATGGTGTGAAGATAGCTCTAACCGCATCCGATGCGGGCTGTGTTGACCGGCACCGGGACCTGCTCGTACCGCTCATTCAGAATGAAGTTGATCTGCTTTTTGCCAATGCCCGGGAGGCACAGGTACTCAGCGGCGCCGATAACAATCAGGCGGCTTTTCGGGTGCTTTCCGGCTGGTGCGAAGGCGTTGCCGTGACCGACGGTAAGCATGGTTCAATGGTTAGCTTTAACGGTGAGGTTACAAAAATAGCACCGTATAATGTATCCGCGCTGGACACTACCGGCGCCGGTGACGCATACGCTGCCGGGTTGTTATACGGGATCGTCAACGGCCGTACGGCCCGTGAAAGCGGCACGATAGCAAGCTTGTTCTCAGCCAGGGTTGTCACTCAAATCGGATCCCGTCACGGCGGCGAAATTCAGCAGGAGCTGAAGAATCTGCTGTAACTGACACACAACACGGCAGACATTGTTCAGGACATCAGCAGGATCATGAAAGACAATATGCAATCCGGAACATAATTCTCAGGTTTGATCGACGATATCCACATCTACAGCAAGGCTCTGAGCCCAGCGCAAATCGCTGCCCTGGCATAATAGGCCACCTCTAGAAGAAAACAAGAAGCCTAATATATTCAAAGAGAGCTGGCAGCTTAAGAGAGTTTATCAGCTCTCATTTTTTAGACGCCGGCCATTGAATGAGTAATGACTTTTCGAGACGTTTTACCGTCTCGAAAACCATGTTGCACTAAACGCAGGGTAACGATTTGATAAGTTTTGCCCTGTTCTAATCAAAGCCTGAACAATCTATCGATGTTTTAATGGTGAATTCTGGCTGTGAATACGAGCAGAATTCACCATTTTGGAAGTCAAATTGGATATGTGGATAGACCGGTAGCGATGGTCCGGTACATTGAGTTAGAAACGGCCTGTTGTTTTGAGTTAATAGGGATGTTGGCGGCCTGTCGAATGCAGGTGAATATATCAGGTCATGGGCTACGTGAACGCGGCCTCGGCAACTGTTCAAGCAAGACCAGTTGGTCACTGCCGCAGTGGGGGCATTTTAATGTTTTGTCAGTAACAGGCGAATCTTCATTTTCTGATTGCCG
>DQCG01000080.1:5479-9544 GCA_003533825.1 Phycisphaerales bacterium | reverse complement strand
CTGTGAATAGCCCGTCGCTTAGTTTTCTGAATTTGGCGAACTTCTTCACGGCGTGCTCTGCGTTATTGTTGTTCCACGGCACACCGTCATGATCAAGGAATGTAAATAGTCTCTCCCCGTATTTTCGAATACGCTTTTGGTACTTCTGCGCGATCTCGGAACTGTAGTATCCTGACCCGACATTGTCCGTGAACCGCATCGCAGCCTTATGGTGCTTGTGCAGGTGCCTTCGTTTGAGTCCAAATCGATCTATCGTTTCCACTATCAAACGCAGCAGTACTGCGAAGTGATGAGCGATTTCTTTGAATTCATCATCATAAGGATTCCTCTGCAGGTCTTCGTTGAAATCCCGCATCAAGTGAAGTAAACACTTTTGTTGGGCACACCCGAGGGAATCATATGCCGTGAAGAAATCTGAAACAAGTACACCTGAGAAATCCCGGAGCATGTCCTTGAGAAAGTCGCCCTTACGTGACTCCTTGTAGAAATATAGGACACTGTCCATATTTGCCATAACCCATACATAGCCCTTACCTCGAATGAGTTTCACAGGCGTTTCATCAATATGGATCATGGGCCCACTGAGGATTCGCTCCTTAATCTCACTGCAAAGATCAGAATATTCGCGAGCTATCCGAGTCTTGAACTGGTACATACTGCGCTGTGATACATCCAGTTCAAAGATATCTCTTAGTGTGTCACGCGTCTGATACATCTTCTGTTTGCATACGAAGTTCAGATATACACACCATGACACCAGATTGCGACCGTACTTGTTCCGACTGGTCGGCCATCCCTCCGGCAGGAATATCCTACCACACTTTCGGCATCTGTACCACCAAGACACATACCGGGTGATCCATCTTTTCACACCAGCACGTGAGAACCTCAGATCGATGAGGGTCCTTGTCGCTCTGCGACCCGCCTTCAGACGCCTGCTGCTGCAATACAGACATCTTGAACAACTAAGTTCCATTGTCCGATTCAAATTGGGGACGGACAACTTACGATTTGCGCGTCGGTTAATCGTCTTGAAGCGTCTGTTGGTCCGAACGAAGACATGTTCGCGTTGGTAGTCAAAATACGCACACTCGTTGATGCGCTCGAATTCATGCAACTGAAAATCGGGTCTGCCGTAGGTAAACCACTTCGTTGGTGATTTCGGCAATTCATCCGTGCGGACGATGTGCTGTTCACCAACATTCCCCGGCGTTCTCTCTATCACATCTGCGATGAAGTCATAGAGCAATTTCAGCGCTTGGCAATCCTCGTGGTTATATTGCAGAAGCCTGTTCTTCAATGCCGCTTGTCTACTCTGCTCCCACAACTCGCGCCAAAGGATGCTATATAGCCCCGATGCTTCGGGCATGCTCCACGTAGCACCGACATATCGACCTATCTCTTTCAGCCTATTGGAATACGTTGGAAAATATATGTGATGATGGACGATGGGCAGCACATTTGTCGAACAGTCCACAACTTTGTCGATAAGATCCTGGTAAAAAGGTGAAAGACACGGACGCGCTTTTATCAGAAGGTCAACGTCATAGCTTCCGAAATGGAAGAGACGGTAGTCCTGTGCCTGAACAGCAAACTCTAAGAATTGTTCGATGATGCTGTTTTGTTCCTTATCCTCGTTGGCCCAAAACTGACGACATATCACTTCACTGCCCTGAACTCGCAATGCACCGATCAGATACAGGAAGTCTCTGTCGGGCAGTGTCTCGATATCGAAATAGACGTGCGTCTGTGCCGTGGGTAGAGATGGATTCCCGTGGATGTGAACAGCACCTGTTCGGAGCGATAGGGCTTGCAGAGCAAAATAGTGTGGTTTGGCTGGATTCTTTGCTCGCTTCCTCGGTTTTCTGTACCGAAAGGTATGGGACAGCTGATTTACTGTGAAGAAACCCTTTTGATTGTACCGCTTGATCCGACCCTCTCTCATTCCTGAAAGGAGGCTTAGATTGTCGTCTTCTACCGCCTTTGTTCTGCAGAACTCTTTGAATTCACAGATTTCACAATGCGAATTCAGAACTAAAGGGACAGAATCGCTTGATTCCGCCAGTTGCTTAAGATCTTTAAGTATTTGCTGAACTCGCTGCAAACAGGAACACAAGCGTAATCTACTCAGAGTGAGATCATGACCATGGAGAAGACTGCCATGTTCTGGAGTCCTTCCCTGGAACAGGCCAACCACCATCGCCGCAAACGCGAGCGACATCTTCTGCATCTGACCCACCCGATCATGCCGGCAGAATAACACGGGTTCGTAATGCGGATTCTTCTCATCAGGCGTGGAGACTGAGCGTCTGAGAGCATGGATCACGCAGGTGACGCTGTCACATACAACAGTAGTATCAAGGATTAGCGAGTAACCTTGGTCAAGTAAAGAACGGTTCAGGCGCAGAGCAGAGAGAATGTCATCCTTCCGAAAACGAGCCGACATGCGCGACCTTGCCAAAGCATGGAAGCGGTCATCCAGCTGTTTCTGCAGTCTATCATATTCAGTCCTACGAGCACGACGCTTTTGGAACCTCAGTACAGCTTTGCGCCTGCATTGCAGATAAGCTTCAAACACGTCATTCGTCAGATAGAGTGCGCTACTCGCCACGCGTCGGCCTCCGACTGTACGGCATCAACCACTTGGTGATCGCCTCATGGTTACGACTCCTTGCGTCTCGGAAACAACTAAACAACGAGGGACAGCCACCTAGTAAAGTACCGTTTTCTCTTGTTCTTTTTGACTCTGTTGTTCTTCCCCGGTCTGCCAACTGACAGCGGGTGGACGCGGCGGCCCAGCAGCCTTTCAAGCTTGCTCATGAAACTGTCACTGCCTAATGGTCTTGGCGTGCGGGTACTTGTCCTTATCGGCTCTCACAGGTCAGATTCCGTCGCCCGTGATGAAATTATAGAGTATGGGGCGGGAAATGTCAAATGCAAATTAATGCTGCCACTCTTAATCTAAACGGCTGTAATTCAATGAGTTGTGGGGGATTCTTCGGCCTCTTTTTCAAGTGGAATTCTTACAAAAGGGTGCTGCGTTCACCTCCTCTGCGCTGGTCCTGCTGTGCCGGTCGCCGCAACACTCCCATCATGGCCCCGGTTTCTGTGATTCGATTATTTTAAATCTTCTTAATTCTGCTTCTGGTCGATGCCTTTGGAAACATTGTAGACACCCAGCCTGTCGCCGTAACGCAGGTACAACCTCCCGCCATGCACAACGGGATGCGCCCAGGTCTGTCGTTTTCCAGGCTCCTTGATCCTCAGTCTGCCGGTGACCTCAAACCCCGTATCCGTCGGTTTCGCCAGGGCCATATTGCCATTATCTGAGAAAAGATAGAACCTCCCGTCAGCATAGGTAAGACATCCGTTTTTGTACTTGTAGGAGGATTTCACGGGAGAATCCTGGAAGATTGTCTCGCCCGACTTGAAATCTATGCACATCCACGGCCCCACATTGCTTTGGGTCTCCGCGTATCCGTACAGTCTGCCGTCCAGCAGAACGATGCCGCCTTGTTTGTTATCGAGCGTCTCGTTATGCCATTGCATTTTCACTGAACATTCGTTACCCGAAACCTGAAGTTGCAGCGAAGTCGTCCCTTTCCTGACGCAACCGGAAACAATTAAAAAACCATCGTGAAAAAGCGGTGTCGTGATATTCTCGTCAGCATAGACCTTGTGCGGATACTGCCACAGGAGCTTGCCATCCGAGGCTCGAACGCCGACTATCGATTCAGACATCACTGTGACGATTTGTTTCAGACCCTGGTATTCGATCAGGATGGGGGATGCATAGCCGGGTTTGTTGCCTGCCCCTGTACATTTCCAGACAACCTCACCTGTCTTCCTGTCTAACGCCACCATACTGACATTCCTACCGCCTGGTGTGCAGATTACCTTATCGCCAATAACGAGTGGTGATTCCGCCAGCCCCCATGTGGTATTGCGTCCGCTGAATTTCTCTAAAATGTTAACAGTCCATACCACTTCGCTGCTATCGGCCTTGAAGCATATAAGATTTCCGACTCCGCTCAGATGGTAGAGCAGGCCTTCGGCGATCGTCGG
>DQCG01000080.1:0-5471 GCA_003533825.1 Phycisphaerales bacterium | reverse complement strand
CCGGGATAGCTTTTTCTCCACGCCTTGCCGTTCTTTTTTGTCCAGACCTTCTTGCCATCCATGTCAAGAGCCGTAATGACACAATCACCATCGATAGCTCCGGTCGTGTAGATACTTTTGCCGACGATTGCCACTGTAGAGTATCCCTCGCCGATCCCGGCCGCTTCCCAGATACGCGAAGGGCCCCCTTCGGGCCATGTTTTCAGCAATCCCCTGTCGGTTGATTTATTGTCGCGATTGGGCCCGTGAAACTGAGGCCAGTCGCCGGCGCATACAGATGCAGCGGCGATTGCCAAAACCAGCGGAAGTGCGTATTTCATTATACGAATCTCCTTAAAAGAAACCGGAGTTATAGATTATACTTCTTGCCTCGCTGGTTGTCTACCCACCGACTTTGTTCTTATCGGCTCTCATACGTCAGATTCTGCCGCTCGTGGTAGAATTTTTGAGTGTGGGCGGGAGATGTAAAATGTAAATTGATGCCGTAGTTCTTAATATAAATGGCTGTACTTCAATTAGTTGTGAGGAATACTTCGGCCTCTTTTTCGGACGGAATTCTTGCAACGTGGCGCCGATTGGGTATAATGAATTAGATTATGTATATGAGGAGTTGAATCATGGCATCGATCCGGAGAATGATGTTTGTTGTACTGACCCTGTGGATTACGGCTGCGTGGGGCCAATCGAATACGAGAGAACCGCATATCGGCTACCTTTACCCGGGCGGCGGGCAGCAGGGCACCGTCATTCAGATCTCCGCCGGCGGCCAGTACCTCAACGGGGCAAGCGATGTGTACATTTCCGGCCGGGGCGTGCACGGCTCGGTCGTTAAATACATCAAACCCCTTAGAAACATCCAGAGAGAACAGCGCCAGTTAATCCAGACGAAGATGAAAGAAGTGCGAAATATGCGATTAGACGAATTGCCCGGCAGCCGCAGCCGTTCCAGCAAAGAGAGGTCTGCAAAAAAGGTTGTGGATAGGCCCGCGCCGGCGGAAAAAGAAAAAGATGCCAAGGCCGAAGAAGTGAAAATGCCGGATCATCCGTTATTGTACGACCTGGAGGATAAGAGTCTTCGGGAACTGGCACATATTTCGAGCGTTCTTTTTTTCCCCAGGAATAAATTGCAGATGAACCGGCAGCTTGCCGAAACGGTGCTGATCGAAATTACCATCGATCCCGATGCACAGCCCGGCAGCCGTGAATTGCGGCTCGCAACCAGGACCGGCCTGACCAATCCAATGGTCTTCCAGGTGGGATTGCTGCCGGAAGTGCGCGAGCTCGAGCCCAACAACCGTCAGGCCTATCAGGTCCCGCCGAACATGGCGAGGATTCGCAATCTGCCGAGGGAAAGGGCACTCGAACTGCCCGTGTTGTTGAACGGGCAAATCATGCCGGGCGATGTTGACCGTTTCCGCTTCCGGGCAACTAAGGGACAACAACTCGTGATAGAGGCACATGCCCGGAGTTTGGTTCCGTATCTGGCCGATGCCGTTCCCGGCTGGTTTCAGGCCACGCTTGCCCTTTACGATGCCGGGGGCAAGGAAGTAGCCTTCGCAGATGATTATCGTTTCAATCCGGACCCGGTCCTCTTCTACAGGATTCCTGAAAATGGCGAATACGAGCTGGAGATTCGTGATTCGATCTATCGCGGACGGGAGGATTTTGTTTACCGCGTCGCCGTGAGCGAACAGCCTTTCATTACGCAGATGTTCCCGTTGGGCGGCAGGGCGGGTGTTGAGACGGTTGCCTCTATCGATGGCTGGAACCTTGCCGGGACCGAACTGCCTTTGGACACCCGGCCCGGCGGCAACAACATCCGGCAGACAGCCTTCCGTACAGGACAACAGCGAGCGTTGGGTGGCAGCCTCAAAGCCGGAGGTTTTGGGGATGGCCAACGTGATGGGAACTATCCCCAAGCTGCGCTTGAGGCTGACACCCACTCTGGAGGACAACAGATTTCCAACCCCGTTACTTACGCCGTCGATATGCTGCCTGAATGCAATGAAACCGAATCCAATAACACCCCTGAGCAGGCGCAGCCAATCGAGCTTCCGAAAATCATCAACGGGCGAATCGCCGAGAGCGGCGATGTTGACACGTTCCGTTTTAATGGCCGCGCCGGCGATAAAATCGTTGCCGAGGTTTATGGCAGGCGGTTGAATTCGCCGCTGGACTCGCTACTACGGCTGACCGATTCATCCGGCAAAGTGCTGAAATGGAACGATGACCACGTGCTTAAGGATAGTCACCTGCATAAGGATGTGATGGGATTAATCACGCATCACGCCGATTCGTATCTGCTGGCCGAGCTGCCGAAGGACGGCAATTACTACGTTCAGCTTACCGACACACAGAATCATGGCGGCGGGGCGTACGGCTATCGGCTGCGAGTTGCTCCGGCACAGGGCGATTTCGCATTGCGCGTGACACCTTCGAGCGTCGGTATGCGTGCGGGCGGCACAGTTCCGATCTGGGTACACGCGTTGAGAAAAGACGGCTTTGACGGTGAGATTAAAGTGATATTGAAAGATGCACCGGCAGGCTTCGAACTTTGCGGTGGGCGAATACCCGCCGGACGCGATCGTGTACGTGTCACCCTGACGATGCCTTCGAAGGCGCCCGCCAGGCCGGTTGCTCTTCAATTGGAAGGCCGCGCCAATATCGGCGGGCATACCGTCAAACGGCTTGCCGTTGCCGCGGATAATGTTATGCAGGCGTTCCTGTACCGGCACCTGGTCCCGGCAAAGGATTTCCTTATCCTCGTCCAGAAAAGCAGATGGGGGGCGCCTCCGGTTGAGCTGGCCGGTAATATTCCGGTCCGGATTCCCGCGGGCGGCTCGGCCAGGGTTCGACTCAAGGCCGCCAGACGTGCGAACTTTAAAGGCTTGCAATTACAACTCAACGAACCGCCTGAAGGATTGACTATACACGATGTGACAGTTGTGCCCAATGGCCTGACGTTCCAGCTTAAAGCCGAGAAGGATATCAAGCACATTGCCGACAATCTGATTGTCGAAGCTTTCAGAGAGTATGCGGCTAAGGGGAAAGACGGCAAACCAACAGGTCAGAAACGCCGGAATTCAATGGGTGTCTTTCCTGCAATTCCTATTGAAATCGTGCTGCGATAAGCATCGAAGAGAAACGCTCCGTAATAACATGCTGTCGGGGAAATATTTATGACTAAGACACAAACCAGTGGAAATCATTTAGAGTTCTACAATTCGGCATTGAAGGTAACTGCACTAATACTTACTACTTTCGGCTTCTTCGCATTCATCGCTACACAGCCGGTTTGGTCCGGAGCGGGGCGGATAGTTCATGCGGACAACTTTCGCAGGCCGGCTAATGATGATGAGCTGAAATACTGGCTGAAGAATATGGTCTGGTATCACCGTTTTACGAATAGCGAGATTACCGCCGCAACGGGTTTAAAAAACAGCGAAATCGTTGCCGCGATGGAGAAGTTCGATATTCGGCAGGACAATCGGACGGAACCGAACGATGACTCATCTTTGAATGTGCTGCCGTACCCGGGAGGGCGGCATCCACGAATAGGTTTTCTGGAAGGAGCGATAGATCCGCAGCGGGAAACAAAATGCAGTGTTTTCACGCCATGGGACCGCGACAGCTATGTTGTGCTCGATTTACCCGAAGCCGTCTGGTCGAATTTAGGCCTGACATATCTGGCTCATACACATATCGACACAATCTGGAGCAGCAAGGGCATTACTCTGCCAAAACTGGAGTGGAAACGCCGCCCCGACGTGACGCTGGATTTTGAACGGGAGCTTCCCAACGGTATCGCATTCGGCGTGAAGGTCAAGCCTGCGAAAGAAGCCGTGCGAATGGAGATGTGGCTTACCAACGGCACGAATGAGCGCCTGACGGATTTACGGATACAAAACTGTGTGATGACGAAGATGGCGGCGGGTTTCGAGCAGCAAACCAATGATAATAAGGTCTTGACTAATCCATACGCTGCCTGCCGGTCCGTAGACGGTAAACGATGGATTATCACCGCCTGGGAAAACTGCCACAGGCCGTGGAGTAATGATAAATGCCCGTGCTTTCATTCGGATCCGAAGTTCCCGGATTTGGAGCCGGGCCGGACATACCGGTTGCGGGGATGGCTTTCATTTTATGAGGGCACGGATATCGAGAGAGAGTTTAAGAGGATCGAAGCAACCGGCTGGCGGAAGCGGCCTGGAAATTAGTAAATCATGTAGCATTGGATGATAAGGAGATTCAATTATGGGTAAAAATGGTCTGGCAGTTTTAGCGGCAATCATCCTGTTATTTCTTGCTCCGGAATTCAGCCGGTCGGCCCAGCAGAAGGTCAAAACACTCGAAATTGGCCGGCAGGCGCCTGATTTTAATCTTCCCGGCGTGGACGGGCGCAATTACCGGCTGGCGGATTTTGCCGATGCGAAGGTTCTCGTGGTCGTTTTTACCTGTAACCACTGCCCCACCGCACAGGCGTACGAGGACAGAATCAAGAAGCTGACCACCGATTACATAAGCAAAGGTGTTGCCGTGGTCGCCATTTCGCCGAATGACCCCCAGGCGGTGCGTCTCGACGAGCTGGGCTATTCGGATATGGGTGATACATTCGAAGAAATGAAAATCCGTGTAAAGGATAAAGGCTATAATTTTCCGTATCTTTATGATGGAAAGACGCAGGCTGTCACTATTGCTTATGGGGCGGTTGCCACGCCGCACTTGTTCATCTTTGACAACCACCGAAAGCTGTGCTACGCCGGTCGGTTCGACGATTCTGAAAAAAAAACCAAACAGGTTAAATCCAACGATGCGATTAATGCAATCGAGGCGATATTGGCCGGCAGGAAAGTACCTGTCGAGAAGACCAGGGCGTTTGGCTGTTCGGTTAAATGGGCAAGCAAAAGAGCCTCGGCGAAAGCCTCTCTTGCATCCTGGGCGAGGGAAAAAGTCTCCCTTACGGCGATAAATGCAAAAGATATCAGCGAGCTTGTTAAAAATGATACGTCAAAACTAAGGCTGATCAATATCTGGGCGACCTGGAGCCAGCCGAGCGTCGAGCAATTAGAGCAGTTCGTTATTATGAACCGGATGTATCGCCGTCGGGATTTCGAGCTGATTACCATAAGTGCCGATTCGCCCGCTAAAGAGCAGCAGGTTCTTTCCGCTTTGAAAAAACAACAGGCATCCTGCAGGAATTATTTATTCGCCCAGGGTGACATTTACCGGCTTATGGAAGCAGTTGACAAGGATCTGCTTGGCGGTGTCCCCTGTACGCTTTTAATAGAGCCGGGCGGCAAAGTCATTTATCGCAGGCTGGGATTGATAGAGCCGCTCGAACTTAAAAAAACTATCGTCGAATACGTCGGGCGCTATTACAAATAGAGCTTCTGTCGTGTCCGAAACTTATATTATAATCGGATTATGCTATTTTTGCTCCTCAAGGATGCCCATTCCGCTGCGATCCGGGT
>DQCG01000602.1 GCA_003533825.1 Phycisphaerales bacterium | reverse complement strand
AAGGGCTGTATCTGTCCAATAGGATCGATACAGAACATTGTTTTTTCCATTTTTGATCCCGGCTACGCCGTACCGATTGTGGTTGTGGCGTTTTTCCTGCTCCCGTTAATATTTACGCTTTTTTTCGGAAGGACATTCTGTGCGGCGGTATGCCCTCTGGGCGCGATACAGGATATAGTTCTGGTGTGGCCGGTTTCCGTGCCGGGTTGGCTCGAGAGCGCACTAAGGCTGCTCGCCTATATTTATTTAGCGGTGGCGGTCCTGCTGGCCGCTACCGGCAGCGCTTTCGTTATATGCAGATATGATCCATTCGTTTCAATCTTTCGTTTGAGCGGAAGCCTCAATATTTTGATTCTCGGGGGGTGCCTGTTGCTTATCGGTGTTTTCGTCGGTCGTCCTTACTGCCGGTTTCTTTGCCCATACGGCGTTATCCTGAGGCAGATGTCGCGGCTGTCAAAATGGCGCGTGACAATTACCCCGGATGAGTGTATCCAGTGCAGGCTCTGCGAGGATTCGTGTCCCTTCGGGGCGATCAGAAAGCCGTCAGCACAGTGGCCGGCGCAAGAGTACCATGTAGCCAAAGAAAGGCTGGCGTTTCTACTTTTACTATTGCCCGTGCTCGTCTTTTTGGGTGGATGGGCCGGTTCAGGCCTCAAAGGCGTGACCTCACGTGCGAACGAAACAGTAAGATTGGCAAGGCAGATATACATGGAAGAGGCGGGCAAAACCGAAGAGATTACAGAAGCCAGCACAGCTTTCAGGGCGACGGGCCAGGAAATCAAGGAGCTTTACGAGCAAGCATCGAATATCCGGGCCAGGTTCAAACTTGGCGGCTGGATACTCGGAGGATTCATCGGGCTGGTAATCGGGCTGAAACTGATCGGCCTTTCCGTGTGGCGTCAAAGAACCGACTACGAAGCCGACCGGGCAAGCTGCCTGGCATGCGGCCGATGTTATAACTACTGTCCCCGGGAGCACCTTCGATTAAAGAAGGCGAAAGAGGTGGCTGACAAATGCTAACAAACTCTCGCAATGACAATATTTCGGAGCACGTTCAGGCGACAAGCTCATGGTATCGCTGTGCAGTCGCTGCGGCTGTTCTTAGCGCCGTGTTCTCCATTGTTGTCTGTGCGTTTATTCTCTTGAATTACGGCCGGAGTAAAATGGTGGGCACTGCTGAAGAAACGGCACTGGCGGATCTCAAGTTGGAAATACGCAACAAGCCCGATGATGAGCAGCTTTTGTCCCGGATCCGCCAATTCGATTTACTTCTCAGACAACAGCGGATACGGGCGCTGGATCGCTCGCGCAAAGGCAGCTATCTTCTTCTAAGCGGAGTAGTGTTTTTCATTATTAGTCTCAGATCGTCAATAGAGTTTAAGAAGAAGCCCCCGGCTCCGCAGCCGGGCGCCGATCCGCTCAAGCAGCAGGTCGGCAACGCAAAGTTTGCCCGCTGGGCGGTGACCGGCGGCCTGGTGATATTATGCTCGGGCTCGCTGTTTCTGGCTACCAGACCGGATATTGATTTCGTCAAGGCCGGCGCTGCCGGTACTGCTTCGTATTCTATTGATGATATAGCCAAAAACTGGGCGAGCTTTCGCGGTCCCAATGGAGCCGGAATCAGTACTCATGCTGATGTGCCTTCCCGCTGGGACGGAAAAACTTCAGAAGGCATTCTCTGGAAAACCGGTATACCTTTGCCGGGCAACAATTCACCCGTCGTCTGGGGCGACCGTATTTTCCTCTCGGGAGCGGATCCCAACAACCGGCAGGTCTTCTGTTTCGATACATCCACAGGCGGGCTCCTTTGGAAGGGCGATGTTTTAGGCTTGCCCAAAAGTGGCGAAGAGCCTCTCGAAGTCATGGAGGAGACCGGCTTAGCCGCGCCTACCGTTGCAACGGAAGGCCGGCGGGTTTACGCTATATTCCCAACCGGCGATGTCGGCTGTTTTGACTTCAAAGGCAAAAAAATCTGGGAGAAAAACCTGGGCAGACCGGATAGTTCCTATGGATATGCGTCTTCACTCGCGATGTATAAGAATCTGCTCCTGATTCAATACGACCAGGGGGGAGTTGAGGATGAGAAATCCGAGTTGATCGCTGTTGACGGCTTTTCAGACCGGGTTGTCTGGCAGACAAAACGTCCTGTCGGAAATTCCTGGAGCTCGCCCATCGTTGCAAGTATTGGCGGGCAGTTTCAGGTTATCACCTGCGGCGACCCCTGGGTGGTGGCATACAACCCGGCCGACGGCGCCGAACTATGGCGGGTAAACTGCCTGTCCGGCGATATCGCACCTTCGGCGATTTATGCGAACGGACTGGTATTTGTAATAGAACCATACTCGAAACTGGTCGCCATTAAACCGGACGGCAAAGGGGATGTGACTGAAACTCATATCGTCTGGGTAAGCGAGGAAGGCGGGCCGGACATCTGCTCGCCCGTCAGCGATGGTGAATCGATATTCCTGCTGGCAACCGAGGGTTTGCTTGAGAGTTATAATGTCTCCGACGGCAAGAGGCTTTGGGAGAAGGATTTGGAGGAATATTTCCTGGCTTCGCCCAGCCTTGTTGGCGACAAGCTATATCTGTTGAGCGAGAAGGGCGTCATGTTTATTGCCGAGGGCGGATCCGAATATAAGGAACTGGCTAAGTGCGAGCTTAACGAGAAGTGTCATGCCTCACCGGCATTTGCCGACGGACGCATATATATCCGGGGAGTCGAGAACCTGTACTGCATCGGGAGTAGTAATTGATGGATGAGTTGGATTTGAAATTTGTGGATCAGGTAATCAATGAAATTGGCGCCGGTGCTGAGAATTTGCTTATGATATTACAGGCTGTGCAGGGACACTTTGGCTATCTGCCGGAAGAAGCTCTTGAACGGATTTGTGAGATTACGCAGATTACCCCGGCGTCAATTGCTGGTGTTTCGACTTTCTATGACCACTTTCGACATCGTCCTGGCGGACGTCATACAATTCGGGTCTGCATTGGTACAGCTTGCCACGTTAAAGGCGGCGGACAGATTTATGATGCTTTTAAGAGACATCTTGAAATCCCGGAAGAAGACGATACCGATCAGCACAAGTTATTTACTGTGGA
>DQCG01000270.1 GCA_003533825.1 Phycisphaerales bacterium | reverse complement strand
ATCTTTACGTTCCTGTCGCCTAACTGGGCAAACGGAGGATCGCTATGATTGCTCAGGCTATCGGTGGAAATCTGGACTACGCGGTAATGCTGGGTTATTTCGTTGCCGTGCTGGGTTTCGGGCTGTATTTCGGCCGGTATACGAAAACGACCAAAGACTTCTTCTTCGGCGGGCAGAGGTTTTCATGGTGGCTCATTGCTTTTTCGTGTGTCGCCACGGTCGTCGGGAGCTACAGTTTTATCAAGTACAGCGCAGCGGGATTCAGGTACGGCATATCCAGCACGCAGTCCTATCTCAACGACTGGTTCTGGATGCCCATACTGGTACTTCTTTGGCTGCCCATTGTATATTACAACAAAATTACTTCTGTTCCGGAGTACATGGAATCCCGTTTCGACAGGAAGACGCGCATCGCCGCGACGATAATCATTCTGTTCTACATCGTCGGCTATATCGGCATCAATCTTATCACGCTCGGGCGAACGCTGCACACGCTGCTCGGCTGGGAGATAATGACCGGGGCAATCGTTACCGCCGTCGCTGTGGCGTTATACGTCTACATCGGGGGACAAACGGCCGTCATTATGACCGACCTTGTCCAAGGTATCATTCTGCTTGTCGCCGGCATGGGTTTGTTTGCAGCCGCAATCTATCATTTCGGCGGTTTCGGCGACTTCTGGGCGTTGCTGCCGCGAGCGCATAAGTTTGCGTTTTCGGATTTCAGCGCCCCGCCGAAGTTCAGCTTTATCGGCATCTACGTCCAGGACGGCCTGGCCAACACCGGGGCGCTCATGCTTATGCACCAGGGTTTTATCATGCGTTTCCTCTCGCTCAAGAGCGTCAAGGATTCACGCCGGATGGTGGTCTGCTGGATCCTCGTGCTGGCGCCATTAGCGGCCATCGCCACGAGCTGCGGCGGATGGATCGCCAGGGCGCTGGTCAACAATGGCGAGCTTGTCACCGAGCCGGGCGATTCTTTCGTCAAGGCCGCCCATTTTCTTTGCGCGCCGGGAGTTTTCGGTTTCGTGCTGGCAGCCTTAACCGCGGCGCTGATGAGCACGGCCGATTCGCTTATAAACGCCGTCAGTGCGATATTCGTCAACGACATCTGGAGACCTTACATCAAACCCAACCGCAACGATAAACACTATCTCCGCGTGGCACGAATTACAAGCCTGGGGGCGGCCGCCCTGGGGCTGGCTCTTGTACCCATATTTATGAAAGACACAATTTACGGGGCGCACAGTATGTTTACCGCCGCTGTGACGCCGCCGGTGCTTATGGCGATTCTGTTCGGGATTACATGGAAACGCTACACACCAGCAGCCGCCTTCGTGACAATTGTCGGCGGAGCGATTCTGATAGGCCTGTCTTTTGTCTGGCCGGATGTGCTGGTCGGCCCTTTCGATTTCGGAATGGGACCGGACAGCTACAAATTCATGCGGGCATTGTTCGGCCTGCTGGCGGCCAGTACCCTCGGTGTTTCGGTAACGTTGTTCACAAAACCGAAGCCGGTGGAAAAAATAAAAGGACTTGTCGCCGGGACCCAACAGGATGCTATGCGTCGTTTCAAAGGGGCCGAGCCGAACCGCCGTCCCGGCGATAAAGTACGATTGAGAGTCAAAATCGACCGGGATCTTTCGGAGCAGAATATAGTCAGCGTTCCCCAATCGGCCCTCGATAAAATGGCCGCCGAGCCGGGCGACCTGCTCTACGCCAGCCATATACGCTGGTGGTACGGCGGGCTGCGCTCCGTTCATGTCAAAGCCGGATTACTGATCAATCCCGAAGAGGCAGATACGGTGCGAATCAGCCCGGAAGACGCCGCCTCGGCACACTTTACCGAAGGCCAGCAAGTGGTAGTGGAAAAGATTATGTAAGGCCAAATAATGAATCCTGAAAAACTGCTCGATACGACCTTCGATTGCGAATGCGGGCGCAGCCACAAGGTTCCCGTCAGGAGCATCGTTTATGCCGAGGATGCCCTGGAGCGTCTGCCCGAGGTGCTCAGCTCTCTCGCCGGCGGCCGTCGCATTGTTCTGGTTGCCGACAAGCGGACCCGGGCTATTGCCGGCGGGCGAGCCAAAAAAGCCCTCGAACAAACAGGCTGGTCCGTACACGAAATTATTGTCCCCGACACAAACCACGGCGGCCCCGTTTGCGACGATGTGACTCATGCCCGGCTCAATGAGCTAATGCCCCCCGCCGACATTGCCCTTGCAGTCGGTACCGGCGTCGTTAACGATCTAACTAAATGGTCGGCTTTCGATAAGGACATTCCTTACGTCGTCTTTGCGACCGCCGCGACGATGAATGGCTTTACCGCCGCCAATGTCGCCCCGACAATCAAAGGCGTTAAGACCCTGATTCGCGCACAGGCTCCTCTGGCGGTTTTTGCGATTCCATCAACCATCGTCGAGGCGCCTTTCGAGCTGACCGCCTCCGGCCTGGGTGACACCATCGCCAAGCCTATCAGCACCGCCGACTGGAAATTCAACAATCTGTTCTGCGGTGAATCCTTCTGCCGCTATTGCAGCGAAATCATCAACTCCCTTGAACCGTACTATCTCGACCGGCCCGGGGACATCAGCAACCGCAAACCCGCCGCCATTGAGGCTTTGTTTAACGCCCTGCTGTACTCCGGCATCGCAATGACTGTTATAGGCACATCGGCGCCGGCTTCCGGCGGCGAGCATCTGTTCAGCCATACTCTGGATATGATGTCCAGCATTGACGGCGTCGAGCACGACCTTCACGGCCGGCAGGTCGGCCTCGCCACAATATTCGCATCGGCCCTCTATGAGCGTATCTTAAAAATCGAGAAGCCCGCCTGCCATCCTTACCCCGGCGATATCGACAGCGTGTTCTGGGGCCCGCTGGCCGAAAATGTCCGCGAGCAATACGAGCAGAAAATACCTATGCTGAGGACAATATCCGAAAAGCTGGCCGACGACAAAACATGGAACGCTTTTCTTGCCGCCGCGGGGAAGCAGGTTCGATCTCCGGCACAAATTAAGAATTGCCTGAAAACCGCCGGCGCTGCTCATACTTTCGCCGGCATAGGATGCTCCCGCGAGCGTATACTTGCCGCCGCCCTGCACATGCACGAGATCCGCAAACGACCGACCATTATAGACCTGGCGTGGATTCTCGGAATCATGCCGGCGGCAGCCGGGGAAATAATAGATCGCTGGCTTACCGACTGAGCCGCCGTGTCGCGTCCATCCCCAAAGCCTGCGGCTTTGAGGCTGCCACTCTTCGTAATGTCAAAAAATTTATGCGCCTGGTGGCAGCCTCATCCCGATTGTCGTTATCTGCCTAAGGCACGCCCAAGGCGGGAATGGGGATAGCTTTTCATAGCTAAACATGTATGGGTTACCAGCCTGCAATTCGAAGGCAAGATGCCTTAGGCGCGTGCAGACTATTGAAGAACCGGCGGCGGGACGGAGACACCGTTTTGCTGGGCCAACTGTGTGCCGGATTCATAGGTGCCGTAGAAAGGCACGTTGCCATCGAGCCAGATATACAGCCGGCGCAACTCATCATCGTCGAGTTTCACGCTCGGGCCGTGAACGGCATCGGATATTATCCCTGTTAACGGACTGACATCGGAACCTATCGAAGCCGGGCGGGTTATAATCGGCTCGATGCTGGCCCCGCCCCACTCGTACCATTTCACAAACGGTTTGAGGCTCTGGTACGACTTGGTAAAGTTTCCCGCCGGCTTACCGGTCAATGCCACCTTGCTCTTGTTCGGGCCGGGATTGCCATCGTGACATTTGACACAGTTCTTATCCAGAATCGGCTGAACCAAAATCGGAAAACTGAAAGGCCGCGTTCCCTCCGGGCCCACCTTCAGCCGGGAAGGCTCACGCCGCATGGCAAGAGGACGACTTTTCTGAGTTGTCACGGCCTGGTTGCGGGGCTCGTGACAGCCTATGCACCCCATCCGTTCGCCCGGCTGTAAATATGCGACAGAACGCATGGACTGGACCGCCCTGCCGCCGGCATCCACAGCCTGAAAATATAAAGGCTTTCTCGCAGGCGCGCGGAAATAGGCCGAGCCGTCCGCCTCGACCGGAACTGTGCCGAGAAGCATTCTCGCGCTCTCGGCATTAGCATGACCGATACGCGGTTTATTGGCGACGTGCGTTCGGCTTTTGGGCAAAACCTGAAAAACGCGCAACTCAACTATGCGGCGATTTTCCGGCATGGGAAAATGGCTCTTGCGCACATCCGTTAGCAAAAACTCGCCCTCGTCGCCAAGCTCTTTATCCAGCTTGTCTTGTATGACCGGCGGCATCTGACGCGGTTCGAGCAGGATAGGATACATGGACGATATGCCTTTTCCCCGGTACAGCAGCTCCATATTCCCGAACCGGTCGAAATAATACAGCCCCGTCTCGGTGTCACGCTTGACATTAGGCCCCATTCCCGGCAGAGGATCGAAGCTGAAAGAAACCAGATAATAATCTTCCGACAAGGGCCAGGGGCTGTGAAAATAGCTGCCTGGCCAGCCGGGAGCCTCGGGAAAACACACCTCCGGAGTAAGCCTCTCGATCGAATCGAAACTATCCTGGCCCGTTTCTGTGTCCAGGTCGATACGATACGGATCGAGCACGACCAGCGAGCCGCCCACATCGGCATGGTGTGCCCCGGCAAGAAAAACGAGCTTGTGTGAATTCGGAATCGCCCTGGGCTGATAGCAGGCATTGATACGCATAGTGTAATTGCCGAACAGTGCCATTGCGGCCGTACCGTCCGGATTGGTAATCCATAATCCGTGAAAATTCGCCGCAGAGCGGTCCACATAGTCCCAGCGGATATATACAATTCGCCCATCGTGCAGAACCGACGGATGCCACTCGCTTGTCTCATGGAACGAAAGGATACGCCGGTGCTGCAGGGTCGGATCGAGCCGGTGCAGGGTATGGGCCGGCAGCGGTTCCCATGGATTGTTGCACCTCGTAAAGCCCCCGCGATCCGACGACATGAACGCAAGTCCGCCGTCCGGCAAAGGACAAGGATCGAAGTCGTCGTCAGGCCCGTGAGTGATTTGCCTGATATTGCCGCCGTCGGCATTCATGGCAAATAGGTGGAAACATTTGCGTTTGTCGGAATAATAATCCGGTTTCTGTGCGGCCCGCTCGGCAAAAGCGAAATATATCGTCCCGGCGTCATAAGAGAGAGCCAGCGTGGTATAATTGCCCTTAGCAGTCAGACTCTTTGTCAGATGTTGAGACTCGAACGAATATCCGGGCCGCGTCAACAGATAGACTCCTCCGCCGGCGATGTCCTCGTAGTCATAATAATAGCCAAGATACTCATGCAGCATCTGGCAGATAAAACGCCTTCGCTTCATAAAGATAACGCGTTTGCCCGCAATCAGAGGATTCTTCATGGCGATACTGCGCGTCACCCAGCGGATGGCATGATATAGTTTGGTACGTCGCGAATCGGTCAGCGCATCAACGTTTGCCGTGCGAGACTTCAACTTAGCCATCGCCGCTCTCTCGGCGCCGAGTTCGGGGGCACCGGGCCCGCGCGAAAGGTCGGCAAGCAGCCGCTCGGCCGCGAACAGTATCGCACCAATCGCTTTGGGCGATGAGACATCCCGGCCAAGACGCTTTTCCTGCGCATCCCAATCAGCCTCAACAATCGACTTGAAATCGGCTGCATCCTGCCCTCTCAAGACCGGAGGAAAAGCAACCAACGCAATTAAAACGATAATCAGGTAAAACATCTTTGAATGATGACTATTAGACACCTATGCTCTCCTTACCTGTTCTTGAAGCATCTATCTACCTGATTATCGTAAAATCAACCGACAATTACAAGACAAATTCACTTTCATTGTCCATGCTTTCGTAAAGCACGAGATACATGTCGTTGTCAAATAAACGGGACCCATACCGGATCAATCGGTACAGGTCCCGAATAAATTCAAATTCCAATTCTTTTGCCGCGAAAGCACAGTTTACTCTTGCGGAGCACTTTAGGGCCGGTACAGGCCGATATCGTCGAAGTACATCTTGCCCGAGCCGCCGGGCGTGGTTATATTGCCCCTGGTACCGAGGCCGATAGCAATCTTGTCGACATTGGTCAAATCGATGCCCTTATCTGCGAAGACCTGCAGGTCGATATCCCACCGCATCCATTCACCGACCAGTGCCGCATCGGGATTGTCATGAGTTACGACCGCGCTGCCGTTGAGAGCAACATACAGCGGTTCTGCAACGTTATCAGGTTCGCCCATAAACCAAATCGTCAATACCCCGACGACCTTTTCGGTCCAGTCACGCGGATAAACCAGAGTCATCTCCACTTCGGAATATTTAGCGGAGAACTGCTGGTCGTTGTTATAGAATAACGGCATCGCCTGGCGGCCTCCGTGAACGTTGGTTTCCTCGGTGTAAGAGCTGCTGGTCTCATCGCCCACGGCCGAGCCTGTACCGTTGCCGGGAGAGTATGGTTCGGTACCCTGCACGCCGTAGCCAAGCCCATCAAGCCAGGCGTACCATATCTGATTCTCGCCGGCATCATAGTCCTCGAAATCGTCGATAATCAAATAGTCGGCCGTCGTAAAACTCCAGACGTTTCCGATCCACGGGCTGTCGGGATTGAGATTATTTACTTCATCGATTCGCCAGAAGTACTCGGTGCCCCACTCGAGCTTGCCGGGCTCGTAGCTCTCGGAACCAAGGTTCCTGGTTTTTTTGTACTCGGGCGAACCGGCATCGGCGTTTTTCAGGGCTTGTTCATCGACGCCGAAATACACCTGATGCGAAGCCGCCGCCTCGCCGGGATTCCACTTAAGAACCACCGTCTGTCTTACATTCGCAGTACCGTTTGAAGGCTTGGCATCTCTGGCCTTTAGCGGCAGAGACAGAGCCGCTTGCGGTATAAGCTGTTTCGGAGTACGAGGACTCTCCCAGCCCAAATCTATTACCGCACTACCGCCATCCTCGAAATACTCCAGCACAAAGCCGTAGGTTTGTCCGGCGAGAAGATCGATTCTCCCGCGGTTCTCAGTGACTGAGTGGCCGGTCCAGTTATTGATAAGCTGTTGGCCGTCCACCCATAAGCGTACTCCATCA
>DQCG01000049.1 GCA_003533825.1 Phycisphaerales bacterium | reverse complement strand
ATTTCATTTGTAACAGACTAAACGCCTTGAGAACGGCGAACTCTGGGGCACCATGAAATTGCAGGCTAACGGTGTTCGCACCGCCATTATGCAAGCTCTGATGCATACACAAGGCGTTCTGGCATGTCTCTGGCAACAAGGCTTAGAACTCGGTGCAGCTCCTGTTGATAATGGCATCGTTATCGTCTTGCGTGCCAAAGAAAACTATCAAGGACACCTGGAATTTGACATACCTCGATATCGACTATATATGGGATTCCAGAAAGACTGGCCACGCATGAACACCATTCCCGAATGGTTTACGGTGGAACCGGAAGGAAGTTATAACATAACGATGGATGACGGCACTAAAATATACACTGGTGCACAATTGCATAATGGGCTTGCCATTAATCTGGAACCAAACAAGACTCGCATTCTGAAAATAGTGACAAGATAAGAGAACATCAATGGAGATCATACGCATAATTGGGAACTGAAATGCAGAGAATTATAAGAGCAATTCTTGTGGCAGCCTTGCTGTTGGGAACTGTCGTAATCTCTCAGGCGCAGGACAAGGTGAGCCGGAAATCACCATTGATGCCGGAACAGCTGCAGGAACTGCGCAGGGAATGGGGGCCTTTTGTCGGCCCCTGGGTGCGGTACGAGAAGAACCCTATTATCCGGCTTGAGGGCAAGGAGACCTACTCGATTCAGAATGGACCGCAGTCAGTGATCCGGTGGAAGGACAAGTGGTACATGTTTCTGATGACCAGCCAACCAATGGTGACCAAACTAGCGGTCAGCGAAGATGGGCTGGAGTGGAAACGGCCGCACCATAATTATCTCCTAAAACCGGAAATACCATGGGAGGGAAGCTATAATCTCGTCAAGGCGGCAGTAGTAATGAAAGATAAGGTCTGGCTCTACTACTTCGGAAAAAGGGACAAACGGGAAAGCATCGGCCTCGCACGATCAGGCGATCTCGTGAACTGGGAGAAGGAGCCGAAATCGATCTTCACCTCCAATGATTCCCGCATAGACGGCACGCGTGCATTTCCCGGGTGTGTGATAAAGCAAGGTAATATCTGGTATATGTATTACGATGTAGGTTGGGACTACCATCATCCCAAAAATCCGGACGGTTATGCGATTGGCGTGGCAACCAGCAAGGATGGTATTGCCTGGTTCGATTCGCCGAAGAGCCCGGTGCTGACAACATCCGAACGTACTGCCGATTCCTGGGACGATGGTATGGTCAGCCAATGTAGCGTCCACAAGATTCGCGACTGGTATTTTATGCTGTATTCGGGAGGCACCAACAATCATGGACGCAAGTACTCCGGCAAGAACCGAATGGCCTTTGGTCTGGCCCGCGCAAGGCATCCGGAAGGACCGTGGCAGAAGTACTCGCAAAACCCCGTGTTCAAACCGACGGGTAACGAGGACGATTTCGATGGGATCTATCTCCAACACCCCTGTCCGGTCAAGGTAGGCGACCAGTGGCGCCTGTATTACAACGGCTGGACATTGAATCCCGAGGCAAAGAACGCCATCGGAGCCGAATACACCATCGGTCTGGCGTTCGCCAAGGATTTCGTTGCCGGGCAGTTGACTAAATAAGTACTATGCAAAGGAAATAGATAAATGAGCGGAAAAGTGCTGCAAAGATGGATAGTTTCAAGCGTGTTTGTCGTCAGTTGTGTGTTTTGTGATGCAGACGCCGATGATGCTGCGCACCTGACCCCTCGGGCCATTCCGCCGGGAGATACCACCTATTATGTGGATTCTACCTGCGGCAATAATGACAATCTCGGTACTGTACCCCAAAAGGCCTGGAAGAGTATGGCTCCTGTCAATTCGATGACCCTTGCAGCCGGTGACAAGGTACTGCTAAAGGCAGGCTGCATGTTCACAGGCTCGTTGCATCCGAAAGGTTGTGGCTCCGAGGGCGTGCCGATCGTGATTGACCGCTACGGCCACGGGGCCGATCCCATCGTGGCCGGTGAGGGCAAGGTCGAGAACACGATCCACCTGCACAACCAGTCATTCTGGGAACTCCGCAACCTGACGGTCACCAATACCGATGGCGACGCCTGGGATGATGAAGGTCGGACCATGCGCCGAGCCGTGTACATCACCGCTGAAGATGCTGGCGACGTGAAGCACATCCGCCTGAACAACCTGGAGATTCGCGACGTCCGTGGTATGTACCGCTTTGCGGGCAACACCACCAACGGCGGAATAATCTGCCGGGTGCTCGGTGACAAGAAGTCAACACGTTTCGTGGACCTGCGGATCGAGGATTGCGTATTCCGCACCAAGTCAATCGATCGCTATCCGGTGGTGGTGACCTCATCGTGGAAGAAGGATCCGGCCTGCAAAGTCGTCTGGACGAACAATACGCTCGATCATGCCGGGCGCGCTCATATCGTCATGCCCGCCGACCAGTGGCCGCTTAAGCTCGTGTACTACTTCGATCCCGAGGTCCGCAAGGTCTTCCCGCTGGAGAAGACGGCTGTACCGGTCTCGCCGTTCACCGGGCGTGTCGGCTGCGAGGATATCTTCAGCGAGATGGCCGCCCGCCTGAGGCGCTCGTGGACTTTCTTCGAGGCGACGCGTGCTGAACCGGGAAGCTGGCTGTTCAAGTATGAACTGGGCGACAAGGAATACTCGTTGTGGGCGACCAGTTCGGACTGCCTTGCGTACTACGGCGAACTACGGGCGTTGGGATTTGAACCGCCCTGGCTAGAGAACGAAGACAAGGTCATGCATGAATGGATCAGTGGGATCAACAAACATCTTGATCCCAAAACGAACCTCCTAAACGGTCCCGCCCGCGGCGCCCCCAGGACAGACCCGGCCTATCTCAGCCACAGCTATGACTGGATAAGCCGCAACCGGGTGTTCACGGCTGATCGCTACACACTGCCCCCGGGTGGCTTGCATGGCGGCGATCCGCTGTCGACCAAAGAGGCCGCGATCAAGAGTTTCAACGCCAAGAACTGGAACGGTAACACCTATCAGGTGTGCAAACTCTTGGGCAAGGAAATAAAAAGTCACGCCGAAGTCGTGCGCGCCAAGGGATTGGATCCGGCAAAAGACGAAATCATCATGATGCTCCACAAGATGCTCGATGAAAAGTTTGTGAACGGGCGGTGGGGAAAAGGCGGCACCGCAGACGGCAACATGAAGATGGCGGTTACCTACTGCACCTATGACTGGCCGATCCCAGATCACAAAGCGCTAATCGATTTCACGCTCGACGGCGCGAATGGACGATTTAAGGGGCGCGGTTGCAGTGCGTTCAACCAGATGTGGGTACTGGCCGAAGCGCGCAGGCAGTTTCCGGACGGCTATCGCGGGGATGAGATCGATAAGTCGATGGCCCAGTCGTTCCTGACCTTCCTGGAAAACTGGAATGTGAGCTTCAACTTCTACGATAAAAACTGGGGGGGAAAACATAACAACGGAGTGGCTCTCTTCATGTCCCATCTGTTGCTCGAACTGCCCGTCATGCGCGGCAGCGCGGTCTATAACTGGCGACAGAATCCCATTATCGATCGCGATAAGAACGGTAAGATCAAACGAAACAAGGTGATCTACCATACACCGGGCTTCTTGTTCTACGACTAGATATGGTATTTAGCATGAAAACAAAGACTCACACTATAACGCTCGCGCTGCTATGCAGCCTCGTACCGCAGGCTCTGGGTGCCCAGCAGTACAATCCGTTTGGAGAGATCAAAAAGGCAAACAAGAACTCCATGCTCAACATGCACCTCTTACCGGAAGGTGAGTTTGCGATCGCAAAAGACCAATGGGGTGACATCGTTCGTGTCAATATGCTCAAGATCAAGGACTGGTCCAAGGTGCCCGGGGTCAAGAAGGCCTGGGTCATGAAGGGATTCGAAGGCGAAGAGGACATGGCGTTTCATCCCATCATTTCGGAAATAAAAGACGTCGATGGGGACGGCAAACTCGACATATTCCGTTGTCGGTCAGAGCATGAAGGAGCCAAGATCGAGTTCATTTACGATCATGAAGGATGTGACGCCCAAAAGGGTCCCACTTACATTGTAGACGCGATGACCGGCAGGATCAAAATCCAGATCGATTACCTCAGGGATGGCCTCGGTCATGCCCAGAACATGGCTGTTGGCGATTTCGACCCGGACATCAAGGGCCTGGAAATTGCCATGTGCGGCAAGCAAGGAAATCTCTTCGTATGGGATGCCACCGGAACGCTCCTCTGGAATCGTAACGTGCCTTCATCGCTGCTCTCAAAAGGAGACTGGGACGGATACGGCGTAGAAGACATCGCCTGCTTTGCTCTGGGCGCAAATGTCGACGGGATGTTCTCTGTGTGGAACGGCAAAGGTGAACGTCTCTACGCCATCAGCTTTCTGCCCAGTCCCTCCAGGCGAACCTGGAGCGATAAGCACAACGGCGGCAGTTGGAGTCACGCCATGCCTGGTGGGCACGAAGGTGTTCGCCGTCAGGTTGACCTCGATGGCAATAGCCGCGCTGATTTCATCATGCCCTTTGGCGCCTGGCACTGGGGATCTGATTCGATCCTTTTCCTGATGGAGGGGCAATCCGATATGTCTGCTACCAAAATGGTGAGTGATCTCACCTGGCTGGAGCAGTATAACGTTGTATGGAAGAGCCAGAGCAGGAACTCCGGCGAGTCCATGCCCTGCAGCGGTGGGGATATCGGTCTTAACGTGTGGGCGGAGAACAACGAGTGGCGAGCAAAACTACCGCAAAAAGAAGCTGAAATTGAGTAACAGAGCACTTCTTTTAGTATCTAAATTTAGCGTATTCTATATAGTGACATGTTGCCTCCATTTTGACACTACAGACACCGATTTTTCACAGTTTGAGCGAGCATGGACATCATTTTTCGTAAAAAAGCAGAAATTTTATAGGAATTTAATATCGTCTCCGGATTCAATGAACACTGTCAATTAGTGAGTGACATTGATCGATACATCAAAAGGCGTACGCTACAAAGAAAATTTTCGTGGTAATAAGAATTTTTGTGTTTGACTTTGAGCTTTTTATAGGTAGTCGGAATCAAAAAAAGAAGAGTTATTAACTGTCTAAAGATGTTAGTTCTTTAATCGGAAAAATTATTGAAGCAAGCAAGCGGATCATGTAGCATGACATTTAAAGCATATGATGCTATCTTTAGTTATGGTTAGAGAATATTTTTTGCTAAAGGAATCTGCTGATGAGAAATCTGCTCATTATTCTTCTTTCAACAGTTTTATTTCTTCAGTCAACGAGTAAAGCAGCTCAAGCTCAAGAGGATAATGATCCATATCTTTGGCTGGAGGAAATCGAGGGGGAAAAAGCTTTGGACTGGGTCGAGAGCCAGAACGAAGCTACGCTTGCCGTCTTGAAAGCTCAACCTAAGTTCGAGGAAACTTATGAAAAGGTACTGGAAATCTTTAATTCCGACGAACGAATCGCCTATCCTCAAATTCGCGGGAAGTATATATATAACTTCTGGAAAGATGAAAAATATGAACGAGGCATCTGGCGCCGCACAACTTTAGCTGAATATCTCAAACCATCACCGCAATGGGAGATTCTGCTGGACATTGATAAACTCTGTGAGAATGAAGGTGAAAAATGGGCCTACGAAGGTAACAACGGATTTTATCCGGACTACACTCGCTATATAGTCTATCTCTCACGTGGTGGTAGTGATGCCAAGGTTGCACGCGAATTTGACGCGAACTCGAAAGAGTTTGTAGAAGATGGTTTCTATCTGCCCGAGGCAAAAGGTTGGATATGCTGGAAAGATCTGGATACGGTTTATGTGCAAACCGATTTTGGAGAAGGAAGTTTGACCGAATCAGGCTATCCGCGCATAGCGAAGATATGGAAGCGAGGTACGCCATTAAGCGCAGCCAAAACCATTTTCAAAGGGGAAAAGACAGATGTTAACGTGGGGTGGAATGTGATCAATACACCAGAGAGACAGTATGATGTTCTTTGTCGCAGAACAGCCTTTTACAAATCACACAATTATGTGATCGAAGACGGGGAATTATTGAAAATAGATATCCCTGATGATGCTGTTTTTGGCACCTTCTTCAAAAACCAAATGCTTATACGGCTAAGATCAGATTGGGAGACAGATGAACAAACATACAGACAGGGATCATTAATAAGCATTGATTATGGCAAATACCTTCAGGGCTACCGCCAATTCAGCATCATAGCTGAACCTGATGAAAGATCGAATGTTGTTCGTTCTTCTACCACAAAGAATCTGCTGCTCGTGGAAATGCTGACCAACGTCAGAACTGAGCTATATGAGTATCAGTTTCAAAATGGTAATTGGCAAAAGGAAAAGCTCAAAGCACCCGGTTTGGGGAAATTTTATGTCGTTTCTCCGGATGAGAATTCAGACCAATACTTTCTCAACTACGAGGATTTTCTTACACCAACGAGTCTATATTACGTCTCGGATGAGCAGGAAAGATCGAAAGTCAAAAACCTGCCAGCTTTTTTTGATAGCAATGATTTAGAGGTCAAGCAGTTGGATGCTATTTCGAAGGACGGAACACGCATACCATATTGGCTCGTGAATTCAAAAGAAATGAAGACCGACAGCTCAAATCCGACCCTGTTGGGTGGTTATGGTGGTTTTGAGACATCAAGCCTTCCTCGCTATTCGAGTGTTATTGGCAAATTTTGGCTGGAAAGAGGAGGCGTTTATGCCCTAGCCAATATCCGCGGAGGCGGAGAATTTGGCCCCAAATGGCATCAATCTGCATTGAAGGAAAACCGGCAAAGATGTTTCGATGGTTTTATTGCTGTTGCTGAAGATTTGATCAAACGCAAGATAACTTCGCCGAAGCATTTAGGTATCTTGGGTGGCTCCAACGGTGGTTTACTAGTAGGAGCAGTATTTACTCAAAGGCCGGAACTGTTCAATGCTGTGCTCTGCGAGGCTCCGTTGCTGGATATGAAACGCTATAACAAACTGCTGGCCGGCGCCAGTTGGATGGCCGAATATGGTAATCCGGACATTCCAGAGGAATGGGGATATCTTAAAAAGTATTCTCCATACCATAATGTGCTACCCGACAAAAAATATCCTCAGGTTTTGTTTTGCACATCCACAAAAGATGACAGGGTACATCCAGGACATGCACGCAAAATGGTAGCTAAGATGGAAGATATGGGCCATAAAGTTTATTATTACGAGAACACAGAGGGTGGCCATGCAATTGCGGTGACGAATCGACAAATAGCACTCAGAGTAGCTCATATTTTTGCCTATCTTTGGATGCAGTTGAAATAGTATTGATTGATACTTATAACGTGACGTGTCATACTTTTAATAAAGTGGATGTGAGTGGCTAGCAAAACTCCCGCAAACAGATGCTGAAAGAGAGTGACATGAGACTACTAAAATGGCCCAATTTTCACTCGCAAAACCACTACAACCAAAGTACAACTCTACAACCCGTTATCTAACAATTTTTTTAGATGCCCCTCCCGTAAGTGCCTTAGTAACAGTTGCTTATGAAAGACTAAAATTTGACAACGTATTCAATGACCGTCGTCAATTAGTGAGTGACATTGTCGATACTCTGATTTGCTTTGGCTTAATATTCTATCAAATTAATTCACTGTTACTTGAATGGAAAAGGTTTTCAAAGGCTCAACATCTTCCCACGATCTGTGATAAACAAGTTTGAGTGTCGATTGCCCTGCATTTATAGCCTTGAAGCGGAAGATTTCCCAGCCACCAGCGCCAACCGTTCGCGGCCCGGAATTCTCGGACGGCTTGTACTCTGGCTGGCCGAACTGCTTCAGGGCAGACTGGTTGTTTTCTGCCAAATCCCACCGATAGCCTGTTGAGGGATTTGAT
Source organism: Phycisphaerales bacterium (assembly GCA_003533825.1). GTDB lineage: Bacteria > Planctomycetota > Phycisphaerae > Sedimentisphaerales > Anaerobacaceae > JAFGPJ01. The sequence goes on along the minus strand of DQCG01000049.1, from coordinate 3,588 downwards.
TCGAGTGTAACAACAAGTAATTTGCCCAGCTCAAGCTCGATTTGCCCACTGTTGTCTGCCTCATTGACATCTACTGTTTCTGCCGATGGAGATACCTCAAACAAATGCTCGGCCAGCAATATCAAATCATTAACATCAACTACACTGTCACCAAATGGCGGCGGTGCAATGTCGCACTGTTGACTGTCAGTGCCCCAGTTCTCAATCATGATGCACATATCATCTGCATCGACAAGGCCGTCGCCGTTAAAATCTGGTGGCATACGCAGATCAACGATAGCTGCAGCAACGATCTCGGCTATCAACCCTGCTCCCTCTGCATTGGGATGTATCCCATCCGGAAACAAATGTGCTTTGTCCTTGAACGGTGTGTATAGGTCTATCAAGTGCACTTGTCTTTGTTCAGGTAATTGCTGCATGAGAGGTATAATTTCATTTTTAACTACATTATTGTTATGCCCGTACGGACTCGAAAATATCGGCGTCGGTAGCCAGATAAAAATGAGCGGTTGGCTGGGCAGTTCTGCAAAAGCATCGATCAGGGCAATGAAGTCAGAGACAAAACTTGCCTTGCGAGCCCACATGCCGGGCAGTGAATCGTTACCGCCCAATTGAATCACAACCACATCCGGTCCGCTGGCCAGGGCTAACTTGCAGGCGTTAGTATTAATGTAGGCCGTCAGTGGAGCATTCCTTATCACAACTGTTGCGGAGACACCGAAATTTTGCGTCTCCCATCCACCGTCATACTCACGCAAAACTCTTTGCAATTGAGCCGGATATGAATCCTCAGCGGACAGAGAATGTCCCGCCGTGATACTGGCACCCACGCAAACCACAACTTGTGCGTTAGTAATATCCGGGGTTAAGCCGACTAGTAATGCAATAATCAATACTATGGTGATCTTAGGGCCATACGGCCGTTTCATTTTTAATTCCCCTTTCTGTTACTCTTCATTATAAGGTACTTCCGGTATTTATTCCTTTTCCCAATAGGATATATAGACTATCAAATCATCAACATCTACAATGCCGTCCCCTCAGGCTTAGGACCAATGTCACATATTGAATTGTTTGTGCACCACTGGTCAATTATGTCACACATGTTGTATACTAAGAATCCGCAGAATATACTCAGCATTGCATTACCATTTCATACATTGTTATGACCTCCTAATGTCTAACCTCACGGTTCTCAATATATCACACTAATGGATGCTAGTCAAGAAAATATGGGTCTTTTTGATAATAATCGGATCATAGTTGATAAAGGATTTTATAAGTACGATCCCGATTGGTGATTAATTGTAAACAATCTCACTTTTGTGAGTTAGAAAACGCTAAAATTTTTACGACACCTTTTTCATCAACCGAATAACATTGTCAAGACCAAGGGACATCGTGTATCCATTATGTTACCACAGACATTAATTTTGTCCAATTCAACAAGAGAGGATACCTATTTTTTAGCTAAGAGCAAAATTATTATATGAATTTTATACCAGAATCGGATTCACATTCCTGACATATGTCAGTATTCAATGTACAGCGCAAAATAAAAAAGAGCTGATAACTTTTTCAAGCTACCAGCCCTTTAACAATCTTGGGCGTGTTTATTTCTTTTTTTAAGGCGAACTACATTCTAATGCCGTAATTTATTATGGATGTACTGCTCGGTTGTAGATGCGGACATCGTCGATTAGGCCGGACCAAAAGGTTCCTGCTGTAAGATTACTTCCACAACCTATATTTAGTACACCTGAAGAATCAGCTAATCCTTCTTGTATATCCTCAGCTACTAGTATGTCATCTACATAAAGTGCTCTACTTACTCCATCCCAGACAAAACCGATACGGTGCCATTGACCATCGGTGATTATAGTTTCGGATTCCAAAGGTAGTGGAATAACTCGGCCAACCGCAGGAGGTGTCAATTCCGTCATCACACAGCCTAAATCCAGATCCACCCCAAGCCAGTTGGCGCTGTTAGACTGAGAAAAAATTACCTGTCCTGGTGCTCCGCCTTTGATCCATGCGAAAATGCTGAACGGTCCATCCGCAGGGCTCATACTAAGCGGAGCAAAAGCATAGTCATTAGCACCGTCAAACATAAGTGCGCCACCTACTTTACCAGTATCCGGCTGCCAAATCAGATCACCGAGGAGATAAGCATCGTTTACGCCGGCACTATCATAGGCTATAATTCCTTCAGCTTCATCGAGAGCCCAGTGTGATAACAACAAGGGATCATCAATAGGTTGTTCCCAGTAGCTCATTAGTAGCTCCAGATCCGATGCATCCACAATACCATCGCCTGAAGGCCTCGGTGCAATGTCACAAAGTGGATCATCCTGGCCCCAGGACTCGATTAGTCGAAGGATTTCCTTGGTATCCACAATACCGTCGCCATTAAAGTCCACCACGAGCGGATTGGGGTAGTACTCTTCTACGGTGGAGAGCGAGTCGTTGAAGAGCGTTACTGTGCCCCCAATGACATATATCTTACCGTTCAGCGCCGTGGTTGACAGGGCGCCTCTTGGGGTGGGCATGTCCGGTCTTATAGTCCAGGTGTCTGTTGCAGGATCATACTCCTCTACGTTCGCTTTTGGAGGTCCGAAATCTCCTCCCATCACGTATATCCTCCCATCTACCGCGCTAGCAGACAGCCAGGCTCTCGCTGTTGGAGCATCGGCCTTCCTTTCCCATGTGTCGGTCGATGGGTCATACGCAAAGACGGCTCGACTCGCTGTATACGCCTGCCATGAGCCGGCGATGATATAGATTTTGCCGTCCACCACGCTGGTGGCATGGAAATACCTTGGTTCCGGCAGGTCGGCTTTTCTCGTCCAGGTATCCATCACCGGGTCGTACTCTTCCACAGTCGCGAAAACAGGCGTGCTTGTATGCGTTGCGCCCCCAATGGCATAGATCTTCCCATTGACCACACTGGTCGAGAGAAAACCTCTTGCTGTCGGCATATTGGCCTTCCTAATCCACGTGTCTGTCTCCGGATCGTATTCTTCCACCGCCCCAACACTTTGTTCTGCGCCTCCGATAGCATAAATCTTGCCGTCTATCGCGCATGTGCCTAAGCCCCCTCGTGCCGTAGGCATGTCAGCTTTCCTCATCCATGTATCGGTGGCTGGATCGTATACCTCCACGATGGAGATAGATCCATGGGGTCGCGGAGCACCTCCGATGGCGTAGATCTTCCCATCCACTTCACAGGTGCCCAGCAAGGTTCTTGCGGTTGGCATATCCGCCTTCTTTGTCCATATTTCCTCTGCTGTAGAAGCCATCGAAGCTACTCCAAATACCAAAATCCACATGAGTAAAATTCTCTTTTTCATCTTACTTTCCTTTCGAAGATTGGTTAATATTCTCTGCCCATAGTTGAGCTTTTATTATTAATCAAACTTGCATTTTTGCCTGCCATTGAATGCCTTCACTCTATAATCTCCAAAAAATCCGGGAATCTGCGCAGAATCCGAAAAAATTCTGCTGCAAAGATGATTTTTAGTGAATTAAAGGCTGGATGTGAGGACAAATAGACACAGATCGTTGCCAAACAGGCTATCTATGTTATAA
>DQCG01000077.1 GCA_003533825.1 Phycisphaerales bacterium | reverse complement strand
TAGAAATACCCGCTATCATATTATTTCCTGTTATATGCATAATCGCCGGAGCCGATTGGGAGTTTCGATTATGGAATACGGCATTGTACTGGCTATATTATATTTATTGACGGCGGGAAAAACTGCAAATATATCAACCTGCTCATCCATAATTGCAACCAGGGCATAAGCTGCCGGAAAAGCGGAATAAATCCGGAGATATACGGGTGCATTATCTATAAAAACGGTTGATACCAAATAGGAAGATGGCGGGGCATTAAAATCCGCCCCGCCACGTTCTTCCAATCCCAATCGGAACACGGATGCCAATTGTCTTCGATAAAGAGCGGTGAAAAGCAAACGCACTTTACCTCCGGATAATAACATCCCCCCCATATACAGGAGATATCGATCATTTCGTGACGATTTATCCAGATTAATATCGTTAGAGTGACAACGGTATGTCACAGCTTGTGAAAAAAACTGGAAATTTGGCGGATTTTTGACTCAGATGCTATGCACAGCACTCCGCTGCAGTACGATGCCGGAGAATCGCCAGATTTTCTCGAATTGCTTGTAAGGTATCAACCGCTCTCCCACAACCGGGTCGGCAACGGTAATCGCATTGTCCGAAACCTTCAAAACAGCGATACAATGGTCCAGAAGGAACGCATTCCGTACGACAGCCAGGGTAATGCCCGCTTTTCGGAGTTGATCGATCGAGTCGAAGCGGCGGTACCGGCAGCTCAGGCCCTCATCCCCGTAGCGATTCTCAAGAGCCGAGGTAAGACATGCCGGGAGGGTCCCTATTACCGGACTTGAATACGAAAGTACCGCTATTTCTCCCTCCTCGGCGGCCAGGCCCAATTTTCCAAGGGCCGTTACCGCCGCCGCAGGGCCGCAGGTATAATACGTAGTCTGAAGGCAGATGCCGTTCGCATCGTATTGTGTCCGAAGATTCGAAAGGCTCTCTTTAATCAACGCCGGCACGAGAAAAGGCAATACCGAAAACCAGAACACGAACATAGCCATCATGTTACAAACGATGAGCTTCTCGAATTTATGAGGCAGTCGCGATAACGGAACGGTCAGGCCCATAGCAACTGCCAGTGACAAAACCACAAATCTGATCCGGCCGGCCACAATCCATGAGAAGGGCGAGACAAAATACAAGGCACCATTTAACCTAACCAGGGCAAGCATCCCAATGAGCACAGCGGGCAGAATATAGCCCAATACCCACCAGGGTTTTCGAAAGCCTGAAAAAACTCTGCCTGCGAAAATCCCGAATAAAGCGATAAGGATAACACCTGCTGTCTCAATCCACGGATTCATCCCTCACCCTTTCAAGTACCCATACAATCCATAGACGCATTCTATCAAATCAAAGCCCCGAAGTCAAGCGAATTGTACTTGTGTCGATCCCACATAACAACGATTGACTGCCGCCTGTTACGGACCTATAATCAACAAAACAGAAAAACCAGATAACATAACCATAGATAGTCACTGGGGAAGTTTATTATGAGACAAACGAATACTGCAAAGAAATGGTCACTGATCGTATTCGCCGCCGTACTGACATCCGTTTCGGTTCCTGCTACGGCCGCTTCGACAAAAAGGATAGAGATTTACAAACCGAACCCGGCTTACTGGCAATATGACGGCGAGCCGGTCCTGCTTATCGGGGGCAGTAAGGACGACAACCTCTTTCAAATTCCGAACTTAAAAGAGCACCTCGACCTTCTAAAGTCCGTGGGCGGTAACTACGTGCGCAATACGATGTCCAGCCGGGACCAGGGCAACGTCTGGCCGTTCAGGAAGGTAAACGATAAATACGACCTGGAGAAGTGGAATGATGAATACTGGAAAAGGTTTGAGAATTTCCTGCGGCTGACACAGCAGCGGGATATTATCGTGCAAATCGAGGTCTGGGCCACCTTCGACTACTATCGAGATATCTGGGATGTTAATCCGTTCAATCCCAAGAACAACGTCAACTACACCGCCGGGCAGACAGGACTGCCCGTGAAAGTCAACACTCACCCGACCCGCACGGAAAACAATTTTTTCTGGTCCGTGCCCGCTGAAAGGAACCGGAAAATCGTGCTCAAATATCAGCAGCGTTTCGTGGATAAGCTGCTTTCGTATTCGCTGAAATTCGGCAACGTCCTCTACTGCATGGACAACGAAACATCAGTGACGCCCGAGTGGGGCTGGTACTGGTCCGGGTATATCAAGGCAAAGGCAAAAGCCGCCGGAGTTTCCGTCCATACAACTGAGATGTGGGACCCGTGGGACCTGGCGCATAAGATGCACAGCGCGACCTTCGACCATCCGACAGTCTATTCCTTTGTGGACATTTCGCAGAACAATCATCAAAAAAAACAGCAACACTGGGACAACGCCCAGCGCCAGCGGGGCCGAATAGCAAGCCATCTCCGCCCGCTCAATAACGTCAAAATCTACGGAGCCGATACCGGCAGGTTCGGCAACGACAGGGACGGCATGGAGCGCTTCTGGCGAAATATCTTCGGCGGCCTGGCTGCGGCTCGATTCCACCGCCCGGACTCGGGCCAGGGGCTGGGCGACAATGCGCAGGCGAATATCCGCAGTATGCGAATGATTACCGACAAGATGAACATCTTCACCTGCAAGCCTCATAACAATTTGCTTTCGGACAGGCAGCCCAACGAAGCCTACTGCATAGCCAATCCCGACAAAGAATACGCAGTCTATTTCCCCAACGGCGGCCAAGTCACGCTAAACATAGGCTCATTAAATAAACCGGCCTCAGTCCGCTGGCTGGACATAATGAAAAGTCAATGGGCAGACACCCAACAAATCGAAGATAACAGCAATCTAAAGCTTCGTTGCCCGTCCAAAGGCTACTGGGCGGCCCTGATAAAAATTCATTAATAACTCAAACTGACCGATTCGCGATGTCATCCCTGCGAAAGCAGGGTACGTGTTTAGCCAGATA
>DQCG01000236.1:1201-4964 GCA_003533825.1 Phycisphaerales bacterium | reverse complement strand
GTCGGCGACCGTAAAGCTCCAGATCCTGCCCTTTGTGACCGTTCCGTCGGTATTGTTCTCATCGATCCGCCAGTAATAAGGCCCGTCGCCCCACTCAACGCCCTCGGATGGGGTAAAGCTCGTACCGGCCTGGCTGTTTTGATATATACCTGTCGTATCGGAGATATCGGCATTAGCCAAAGCATCTTTGTCGGTACCGAAATAAATATCGTGCTGCGAAGCCATATCTCCCGGCGACCAGCTAAGAGGCGTGGCGTTATCAATATCCACGGTTGCGCCATTGACCGGCTTCGGAGCCCAGGCCAGCAGCGGATCAATTCGCATGACCAGTTGAACCTCGTCCTCGCTAAGCGCCCTGTCATAGATTCGGACATCGTCCATCAGGCCCGGGAACGGCCGGTCGTGATGACTGTCGCCGATCCAGAAGTCGCGACCGCCTGCGGTGTTTACGTCCACAGCCTGGGAGCCGCTGATGGCTTCCAGTTCGCCGTCCACGTAGAGTGCGATATCCGTAATGGTAGGCGAGCCGGCGCTTTCCAGTACGGCGGCCGTGTGATGCCACTGGCCATCCAGCAGGTCGGTATCCCCTATGATATAGCCACCGCTGCACTCTACACGGAGTGCTCCGATGGTTCCGTTGGCAGCGGAAGTTTCCATTCGGTGGTTCCATTTGTTGCTGGTGGTGTTCTGACCCGAGGAAATGAAATCTCCGAAGCCCGTAGTCTTGATCCAGGCGGTGATAGTACGGTTCTGGGTGCCGAGCACGCCCTCGTAGCCGATCATCTCTACTCTGTTACCGCTGACGCCGCCGAAGTTAATGGCCGAATCATCGTATCCATCCACCCACTGGGGCTCGCCGACCAGTGTGCCATGATGGCCGTAGCCCGACCAATCCACCGCCGTCGCACCTTCTCCTTCGTTCAGTGTCCACCACGCTACGAGACTCGGATCGTCAGTCACAGGTACAATAGGCAGGGTCGTAAAACTCCAAACTTTGCCTTTGTGGGTTGTGGCGCCGTCAAACTCGTCGATCCGCCAAAAGTAGGTCTTGTCCATTTCGAGCGTCCCGGGAGCATAAATTGTTTCAGTCTGGGCCGCGCCTACAACGACATTGTTCACATCGTCGAAATTGTCGCCAAAGTACACTGTATGAAGTTTCGCATCTAAACCTCCCTTCCAGCTCAGTGTAACATCGGTATTAACAAATTGAATGCCGTCAGCGGGAGTGGGATCATACGCCTTCCTGGGCGGAACGGAGAAGCTCCAGATGTTCCCTTTCCACGGGCTCTCCGGATTTTGGTCGTTAACCTCATCGATTCGCCAGTAGTACGTTGTGCCCGGGACCAGTCCCTCCGGGAAAGCGAACCCTGGGAAGCCGGCCACATAAAACGTCGTTGCCTGGTTGCCTCTGAATGTATCGGGGGCGCCATTATCGACGTCGTCGAAATTTTCGCCCAAATATACATCGTGCGAGTCTGCATAAGACCCGGGGCTCCACGAGAGGTTCACCCATGTATCCTGATAAAGAGCACCGTCGGCCGGGATGGGGCCATAGGCCCTTGGACGGGCTGCGAGCTGCCTTATCTCCTGGAGCGACAGGACGTGATCGTAGATCCGGACCTCGTCGATAGCACCGTCAAAGCCGTAGCCGTCGACGCTGTGGCCGGAATTACCCAGTACCACCGAAGTGGAGGCGGTGTTCATCTGCCCCCCGCCGGAAGTCCCTGTCACCTCCTCGATCTGGCCATCGAGGTAGAAACGAGCGTCATCAATGGTGGCTCCCTCTCCATTGGTCACGGCTACATGGTGCCATTGACCATCGTTCAGCGGCGTTGTCGTGACACTGCGAGAGCCCTGGATCTCAAGCCTTAACGCCCAGAGCGGCCCGTTGCTCGCGGTCCCGTTGAGACGGAAGCTGTATCTTTCGGTAGGATTATTCGCTCCCCAGCCGACCATAACGGCGTTGTTGTTCTGTGTGGGTTCGGCCCTGATCCAGGCGGTTACAGTACGCGCGCCCTGGCCTACGATTCCCGGGTGGTTTGTCTCGATCCGATCGCTGTTGGCCGATGTGAAAAAGGCAGCCGCGCCGGTTCCATCGATCGGCGCCAGGCCTGTGGTAATCCAGGTGGCACCCACGAGCGTGCCGTCCGCATCAGGCGAGCCGACCTCCGCAATCGTCGTTGTCCCCGATCCTTCCTCAAGTTTCCAATAAGAAATCAGATCCGCGGTGGCATTAACAGCCGGTATTAATACCAGAATAAATGAAAATAAGCAGACCATTCTCTTTAACATAACAATCCTCCTTCAAAATGAAATTGAGATAAAAATCTCCTGTAACACGTTCGGAAAGCCCTGGAAAAGCTTGATGTCACATTTTTGTAACCATCACTGTTTTTTTCGAGATCGGTAATCACGAAAACTCCTCACAAAACAGCCGCTACTCCAAAGACTTCACATATCATATATTTATCAAATTTGCTGCCCCTCCGTCAAGGAAAATCTTCGGGTAGATTGTGGATTGCATATATTATCCACCGGTTTATGTAATGGATAAAACTGCATGTTATTTATATTTCTATTTTGCAATCCCGCTATTGCGAATTTAATACATTACTGATTGCGGGAAATATGCTATGATTGGCGGGACAGGAGATATAGCCGGGAAGAATATTATGGGAAAAAAACCAACCTCTTCAAATCGGATACGAAGCTTGCCGTCGTTGTTGGGGATTCTTTTAGTAATTTTCGGCGATCCGGTTCAGATTACGGGCCGGCAGGCTTCGGGAGAAAGAATCGCCGGTAATTCAAAGGAAGCAACGCTGCTGCTTGAAGTTGACGGTGTGTCTTTTGAGCTGGTGCCAATTCTGGCCGGGGAATTTCTGATGGGTTCCGGGACGGGTGATAGCGATGAAAAACCAGTACACCGGGTTCGTATCGATGAGAGTTTTTATATGGGCAGGACAGAAGTGACTGTCCGTCAATTCCATGTGTTCGTGGAGGCGACCGGCTATAAAACCGAGGCCGAAAAGGGTAATTGGGCGGCGAGTTACTCTCCGGCGGGATTTCCCATTGTGCCAGGCCGTGGACACAATTGGTGTCAGCCCGGATTCCTGCAAATTCAGGACAACCCGGCAGTATGCATAAGCTTCAACGATGCTGTAGCGTTCTGTAAGTGGCTCTCAAAGGAAACGGGCGAATACTGCCGATTACCCAGCGAGGCGGAGTGGGAATATGCCTGCCGGGCCGGCGGCCTTCCGGACTCGCCGCAAAATCTCAATGAGATAGGCTGGTATCGTGACAACTCGACGGGAAAAACCCACCCGGTGGGGCAGAAGAAACCGAACGCCCTTGGATTGTACGATATGCACGGCAATGCGTGGGAATGGTGCCTCGATATCTGGCACAATAACTACCAGGGGGCGCCGGAAGACGGCAGTCCGTGGCTGACCGAAGATTATTTACCTCGGATTGCGATTCGGCGCGTGCTGCGAGGGGGCGCCTGGTGCAGGCGTGGTTTTAAGCTGAGCGGCACATTTCGCTATCGCGGCACGCCGGATTTCAGGAGCGACGGTACGGGATTTAGAATCGTGTGTTCGGCGACGACTGTAGATCATACACCTCAAATCGGCAAACCAGCCTACCGGCGTCCGGACAAGGAAAACCTCTCGGCTGGCGGGGACAACAATACTGCCGGCCTGGTGTTTTCTATTCAGGGCGAGAAATTTGAATTAGTACGGATTTCGCCGGGACAGTTTATGATGGG
>DQCG01000236.1:0-1094 GCA_003533825.1 Phycisphaerales bacterium | reverse complement strand
CCAGAGGCGCTTATCTGCTGGTGGAATCTTCCGTTCAAGCAAACCGATGATGATCCTGCATCGTGTATAAGCTGGTTCGATGCGATGGAATTTTGCCGGTGGCTTAGCAGCGAAACCGGTATGAACATACGGCTGCCCAGCGAAGCGGAATGGGAATATGCCTGCCGGGCCGGCACAGATGGTGATTTCGCGGGAGACCTGGAACAGATGGCATGGCATCGCGCCAATTCCGGGCATAGAACCCATCCCATCGGTCAAAAGCTCCCGAACGCCTGGGGCCTGTATGACATGCACGGCAACGTTTGGGAGTGGTGCCTGGATATGTGGCGTAGTGGATACGAGGCCGCGCCAACCGACGGCAGTCCCTGGATGGAAGTAAAGGCCTTTGAGCCGGTAATGCGCGGCGGTACTTTTATCAATCCCCAATGGTGGCTGCGGTCGGCAAATCACATGAGAAACAACCCGGGCAATAGATTCAGTTATAACCAGGGCATTAGAATTGTCCGTACTCGTTAGCGGTGAATCCGGAATTCAACCATAGACGCGTAAGCCTTAGCCGTTATAATGAAGAGTATGGCTAATGCGAATGTTTTAGATACTTTATCCAGACGGAATTTTCTGAAATACACTGCGTGCTTGGCGGCAGACATCGCATTGACGGTCGGTGTGCGGGCAGAAACAAAACAAAGCCCCAATTTTGTCTTTATTCTTGCCGACGACCTGGGCTGGGCGGATTTGGGATGCTACGGCAGCGACCTGCACGAGACGCCCAATATCGATAAGCTGGCCAGCCGGGGCATGCGGTTCACCGATGCCTACGCCGCGGCACCGGTCTGTTCGCCGACGCGAGCTTCGATTATGACGGGTAAGTACCCGGCCCGGCTGCATACGACCATCTGGTACGAAGCTTCGGCGAATCCGCCTCGCAACCGAAAGCTGATTCCGCCGGTTACGCAGGGCAATATGCCGCACGAGCAGGTAACCATCGCCGAGGTGCTTAAAGATGCAGGCTACTTCACGGCCCACGTGGGCAAGTGGCATCTTGGCGATGCTGCGCACTACCCGCAGACGCAGGGTTTCGACGTCAATATCGG
>DQCG01000488.1:1476-6147 GCA_003533825.1 Phycisphaerales bacterium | reverse complement strand
AGGTAGCCACCAACAATACTCTCATCCGGACAAGAGACGAGTAACGATTTCTTTTCACCATCCTGGCGATACTTTTACTCCCAAGACTCTGAAAAGCATGATTGAAAAACAAGCCAAGTGGAATGAGGACGATTTGAAACGTCTCAACCTTTTGAAATAACCAGATTCACTTTCAGAGGCCAAGGCAGATGCCTCAAATGCCAGAGAAGGGTGCTTCTGACAAGAGACGTGTTCAGAAGAAGGGTGAAAGAATTTGTCTCCAGAAGTAACTAACTAACCAGCTTCGCAACAATAAAAAACACCCTGCGATGGCTTATGTAGTGAGGTAACAAAACAGGCTTTTATTGCCCGAAATGCACATCTTGGACTTTAGTTACTCGTCATTAGGTTCTATCAAGCCCAGTTCCAGCAAGACCGCATCTTCTTCAAAACCATAGGTTTTATAGAATCGTCTAGCTTTTGTGTTACTTTTTTCTGTACTGACCTCAACCTCATAACAGCCAGACTCTCGACACTTATCAATCACAGCCTGGATTAGCTGTTTTCCAATCCCCGCTCCTCGACTGTTTTTGGACACAACCAGTTCATCAATCAGCCCGGACGGGCCGGGATGCATCATCGTTTTCCTTATCGTAAAATTCACAAAGCCAAGAAGGCTATCTCTTTGTCTAGCAACAAGTATATATTGTGCTGGGTCTTTAATAAGAGTACGGAAGTTCTCAATCGATTTCTCTACATCAAAACCTTCCGTACCTGCTATGGCTTCCATCAGCTCCGTTAATAACGATTTAATCAAAGGAAGGTCAGCTTCTACAACCGGCTCAATTGTAATCTCAATGGGCACGAGACTCTTCCTGTTTAACTTAATCAATTTCAAACACTGCAACAATCAGGCAAATATATGGCTAATGCCTGTTATTAGTAAATCTAACGTTCCGCCCAAAAGTTCAAGGATGTTCATACGTACAGTATTACGTCAGGTTCTCTATCAAGACCGGTTCAATCTGATCAGACAAATCGAAGTTGAATATCTTGGAGTAGAAGTAGAGTTCAGCATCGAGAGCCCGCTTAATATTCTGTGCCTTCCTGAAACCGTGCTGCTCGCCCTGAAACATAACAAAGGCAACCGGTATCCCCTTCTTGCGTAATGCGTTTGCCATCACCTCCGCCTGGTCTGGAGGGATAATCATATCCTCGTTTCCCTGGAAGAAGATGATCGGGCAAGACAGCCGTTCTACGGATCTTATTGGCGAACGTTCTAAATACAAATCACGCCGCGTGGGGTACGGGCCAACTAGACGATCCAAGTAGCGTGACTCGAATTTATGCGTGTCCTTGGCCAGAGCTTCCAGGTCGCTCACTCCGAAGTAGCTTGCTCCAGCCTTAAAGACGTTACGAAAAGTCAGGGCAGCGAAAGTAGTATAACCGCCAGCGCTACCTCCCCTAATGACTGTCCGCTCCCCGTCTACTTCACCGCGTTCAATAAGATAGCGGGCACAGTTGACACAGTCATCCACGTCGACAATACCCCAACGCCCGTCCAATCTCTGGCGGTACGCTCTACCGTAACCTATACTTCCGCCGTAGTCGACATCGGCAACAGCGAACCCGCGACTGGTCCAGAACTGTAGGGACAGATTCAACGTGCTAGACGTGGCACCGGTTGGTCCGCCGTGGCTCACGATAATCAGCGGCGGCCGTTTGTCACTGGGGCCAGTAAAATTGTCGTTCTTCGGCTTGTAGTAGAGGGCATGAGCGGTCAGCCCGTTCTCGGTCGGAAACTCGATTGCCTCAGGTAACGAAAGGTACCGGGGGTCGACTTTGACCTCAGTCGAGCGGCACAGCACCTCCGTCCTGACCCCTGCCAGATCAAGCCGGACAATTGCCGGAGCTTCGGTTGGCGAACCGGCGAGAAAGACCGCATAGCCGGGGACTGCCTGGACCGATGAAATAGAAGTGTAAGGGGTATCGATTATCTCGAATCTCAGCGTCACCGTATCGAGGCTTGCAAGATGCCATGCTCCGTTCTTGAAATAGGTGCAGATAAGCTGTCTAGTAGAGGCGAATCCATAGTTTGATTGCCCGAAAGCCCAGTGTGGCACCCCGAATTCAGCCTCCATAGGACAGAGCGGTTCGATAAATCCGTCTCTCCAGCGGTAGAGATTCCACCAGCCAGTCCTCTCTGAGATGAAGTAAAGTGTACCGTCGGAAGAATATTTCGGCTGGCAGATAGACTCGTCGCTGCCGCCAGCCAACTTTACTGCGTTGGTGATGGCACCGTCTCCCTCAATCTCACCGACCCAGAGTTCCGTGTAGTCCCAGGGCATGTTGGGGTGATTCCAGGTGAGCCAGGCCAGATGAGAGCCATCCGGGCTAACTCTAGGAGATGAATAGAAATCATTTCCCGATACCAGTTTTTGAACTTGCCCGGTACCATGGATATTTATTGATGCAAGGTAATTCTCCGGTTCTTTATCATCCTTGGTGTGATCTTGGCAGACACATATCATTCGCTCGCGGCGGTGGTCGATAATCCCATCGGCATAACGCATACTGCCCTCGTGAGTAATCGGCCACGGAGTAGAGCCGAAATTCTGGCAGTAAAGACGCTGGTCAGTAAAATTAGAGAAGTAGACCGAACCATGATCTACCTTGAAGGCTCCGCCGCCATACTCATGCACCCTTGTTCTGGCATTGAATTGCCTCGGAGTGATGTCGCTTTTCCGACCATCGCGCGAACGGCGTACAACCACATACCGTCCTGCTTCTGCCGGACGCATCTCGACCCAGTATATTTCATCGCCATCGATCTCGATCTGTCCATCGAACCTAATTGTCCCCGATGAGACAAGATCCGATGTTACCTGGGATTTCCAAGAGCCGTATCCGGATGTTGTGGCTTTTCTTTTTCGCACCAGGTCCTTACTTCAGTTACTCTGGTTGAAATCTAACATACGCATTTGCACCTGTCAAAAATGTTCACTCCCCAGCCATATTGTCGAACCCTTGAAGATATGTCCAACAAATCGCTATATTGTTGGATGACTTTCTACTAGAATGTTACCCAAACATCGGCCTCACTTTTCAATCATATATAGGATTGCCGTTTAGGATTATAGTATAAAAATAGCGGTTTCTTAACTGATATAGTGAGATAATCCCTTTGTAAGAAATGAATTTAAGAATGTTAATACGCAAGATGAAAATGACTATAACCGAAATTGTCTCATGCCTGAGGGGGCGACATATTGCAGTTCGTCGGGTAAAATTTCCAGTAGGGTGTAATCGGGGTCTTCGGGGCTAGACCAATGATTGTTAAAAAAACCAATCCGTTTTGCGATGCTGGTTTTTGTCTCCTTATCTTTAATGATTTTAGCTTTTCCTAGTATTCGTATACAATAGTCCTCACTATTTTCATTGAATTGATAGGCAAATTCTACATTTTCATTCTGATTAATTTGTATAACTTTGTTACTGGAAGTGGAGGTCACCATCCAGAACCTCCGGTCCAAATATATTAGTGTCACTGGCCTTACTCTTGGTCGTATTCCATCGATGGTGGCCAATGCAACATATTGAGTTTCCTTAAATTGATTCAATATTCGCCCTACTTCATCGCTTGTGTAAGTCATTTTTCTCCTTCTTCACATTTCTATCAAACTAATAACAAGGTCATTATAGATAGAGATACCGGCTAAATCAAACTACGAATTACTTAACCTTGAATTTCATATACTGCTTGACAAACATAGGGATGTTTGATTCTTTTGCACTATAACCAGATTTCCGATAAGGAATCATTGACTATTCTACCTACCTTATCCCGTATTTCAGAATTATACGACGGACTTCTTTCGTAGTCACTCCCAATGGCCATTGTTCAGAAAATGGCCGTACAAAGCGTTACGGCTGCCAGCTCAGGAAGGGGTAGGTTTCGTCGTTAACGATATTCCAGGTATATCCAGGATTACGTTCCCCAGGATTGGTGACTGCGACTATGTTCCACGCCACTCCTGAAAACGTGGCTATGTCCTTCATTTCTGCCGTGGTCTTGCCTGTCCCGGCAGCCGAAGTAGCTTGTCCGCTGGTTTCGATGTCCCAGAAGGAGTTGTTCACGATGCCATAGCCATTCTCATAGTTAAGCCCTATAAGACCGCCAACAGAGACCTCGCCGGTCACGCTGGCTGTCGAATAAGAATTGCTCACAGTGCCCCAATTGATTCCAATCAGCCCTCCAGTCTTCGCCTCGCCAACCACGCTGCCAGTGGAGTAAGAATTACTGACGGTGCCATTATTCTCTCCCACCAGACCGCCAACGGACTCATTACCAGTGACGTTACCGATGGAATAAGAATCACTAACAGTGCCACCGTTCGATCCAACCAGACCGCCAACGTGATGGGTACCATTCACGCTGGAAACAGAGTAGGAATTGCTTACGGCGCCAATACTAAGAGCCACCAACCCCCCAACCCATTCATGTCCGGTCACAGTGGCGTTGACGATGCCGAGATTTGTAATGCCCCCCTGATAATAAACACTATTGAAAAGCCCCACATTAAATTCGTCGGGGCGGTTGATAAAGAGGTCGCATATCTCATATCCCCCACCATCAAGAATTCCGACGAATATCTCAGGTAACGACCCATTAACGGATCCAATCGGCTGCCA
>DQCG01000488.1:441-1382 GCA_003533825.1 Phycisphaerales bacterium | reverse complement strand
ATCTCTGATGGCATTCAAATCATACCAATCCCATACCAATATTGGTACGGCAAAGTTGGCTCTGATGTAGTAGTGGTTTTCCATGATTATGGTGGTTGTGTCGGCCCTGTAATCGGCGATTTGAAGCAAACCTCCATACCAGTTAACAAATTGGTATCCCTCGTCAGCCTCGGCTACCAGGTCGACCTCTGTGCCTGCGTAATAGGTAAATGTACCCTCACCAGGCTCAACTACTGATCCTCCAGGTGTGCTGGTGATAGTGAGAGTATAAGATTCACGATTGCCATCACAACCCAACATCCCTGCAAGTAAGAATACCGTAATTAGAAAGATACTAACCCTTGCCACGCAACACTCCCTCCCTTATATTATAACATATTTAATTTTCCTTAAGGAAATTACCAATAGTGGTTGTGCAGTATCCAAGATGTAATATAGAGTTAAGGGGTCAGCACTGAACAAACATAGGGATGTCGACATGCACTTAATTGTAAGAAGCTCTTTTCCTCATTCAAAATCAGTGTAACAAGTTGAGTGAAAATGACCCGTAAAGCCGATTTTAAGCGAGACAATACCTAGAGCCATCCCGCTTAACAAAGACCACATCTTCTTTTTTCACTAACCCTCCCATAGATCCCCTAGAAATGCCAATCATGAAAGCAGATTTAGCTGCAAGCAACAGAGGTTTCAGCTCAGTAAATATCGCCCCACAACTGCATACTGTTGTTTCTCTTTAGGGTCAAAGAGTTCCCACTTGTGCTTAAACTATCGGATTTGCTAGTATGCAGTTTAGCCTTAACCCCTTTCGTTATTCCGTGTATTTAAATATTTAAAGTTAAGGAGTAACAAATGCTGATTGATGCTCATTGTCACCTCGATAGATATAAAGAGAATCTGGGACATGCATTAGAGCAAATAAAGCAGCACCGAATTTTCACAAT
>DQCG01000488.1:0-417 GCA_003533825.1 Phycisphaerales bacterium | reverse complement strand
AAAATGTGAAAATAGCTGCGACTTGCGACTTTATCTTACCTGTTTTTGGTATCCATCCCTGGAATGCTTCCGAATATGTCGGCTGTCTTAAAGATTTGGATTGGGCTATTTCTGAGAGTCCAATGATCGGTGAGATTGGTTTGGATTATTACTTTGTTAGCGAAACTTCGCGATACGACGATCAGAGAAAAGTATTTGAATACTTACTCAGAGCGGTAAGTAGGCAAAAGAAAATTGTCATCGTACACACCAAAGGCGCAGAAAGCGAAACCTTTCAGCTTTTAAAGCAGCACAATATAGAGCGGGTAATTATCCACTGGTACTCAGGCCCATGGCATATTCTTAAAGCAATGGTAGAGTATGGGTTTTACTTCACCATCGGAGTTGAAGTGCTTTTTTCACAGCATATTCAGGACA
>DQCG01000258.1 GCA_003533825.1 Phycisphaerales bacterium | reverse complement strand
CAAAACTGAAATCGAACAAATACTCAGGCAATCCGAAGGCATAGACACATGGAGTGACATTTCCTTCGAGCTTACCGATGAAGGCTCAGCACATTTCACCGGAACGGCCTACTTTACCGATATTAACAAGCTGGTTCTCTGGAGGCCACAGGTCACCGAGATAAACAGATTCCAATTCTCCAAAGACAAATCAGGCCGCATCATCATGGAGCTGCCAAATTTCGCTGATCGGAAGAAAAAGAACGAGGTAAAGAGAACGGAGAAACTTACCGAGGCCGAATTGAAACAACAGGTCAAGCTGGCAAAGCTCAGGTATAAGCAAGCCAAACTTATGATGCAGGCAATGTTAGATACCCTTAATCAAGATTCGCTTTTGCACCTGCCGGCGAAGATCGAGAAGATCAGCAACCTTGAAAAGGTAAATGATACGACGGTTCGCTGGAGAATACAGGGCAGCAAAATGATCGAGGCTATGGATAAAATGATGGCGGACGACGAGTGGTTAAAACAGTTGATTGGCGAAGGCAAAGACCCCTTCGAAGGTACCCCCGACGAATTAATATTAAACGAAATATTCTTCGGCAAGGATGAATCCGTTCAAGTCATTATAAGCAGCGACTCCAAAAATCTTTTCGATTACGACACCGAGGCTGCTGCCGCCCGGAGCAACTATGACCAGATGCTCAAAGAATTAAAGTTGGTTCTAACACCGGCAGAGCCTGTCAAAATGCCTGTCACCTCAAGCGTATCGGCTGAGCCCGGCAAGGTCATCGTTGGCGGAGTACGGTTAGTAAGATATCAGGATTATCAAAGTGAGATAAGGCCTTTAAACCAATTCGAGAAGGGCTATACTCTGTCACTAATACTCGAACTGCTGGACCCGAATTTATTAGTTGTTCAGGGACAAGTGAAAAAAGCAATTACCGATACAGGCCAGGATATTCTCCCCGAAGGCAACAGGGAAACATCCTTCCCGGAACTGTCCAAAGGCGGTAATGCTGCCGTGTTTGAGGTTAATTTATCCCTCCCGGACAAAGATGCCAAAGCAATAGCCGAGCTTTCCGGAACATTAGGATATCTAAAATCAGCCGGTACCAAAAATATAGACCTCGGAATAATGGACTTTAAAAAAGGTGCCAGGAGCGATATCGAGGGTTTCTCTATAAATTCCGTAGGAGTAAATAGCTGGGATAAAAAGCATGGTCAAATGGTTCTTAAAGTGAATTTACTGCGAGGCCATCTTAAATCCACCAGGTTCTACAGGGAAGACGGCACAGAATTCGAAGTTTCTCAAACCGGTGGATCATACAGCAAGGACAGACAATTCGATATCAATTATAAAACAAAAGGCGAATTCCCCCCAAGAGGACGCATCGTCATGGAAGTGATTGACGAAATTACCAAACGTGAAATTTCCTTTACGTTGACCAATATTTCATTAACAGGAGAACCGCTCTAACAGAGCAGGCCTCAAAGCAAATATATGGATCCCGTCAAAGCAATTGAGACAAATATTTTAATAAATGAGAGCAGTCTTATGAAGCGTATCATAGGGAATTTTCTTATTGTATTCAGCATCGCCTGTGCGGTGTTAACCGGCCTCTGGATAAGAACGATACTCGTCGACCTGCCGGAGAATCCAAGCGAAAGAATACGGCGACAAATGTTTTACGGATTATTGATTGCCGTTGTCCTGCTGTCGCTGGAATGCGCGATGTTCCTTTACGGCCGATATTTGCGGCGTCGTTATCCTGCCGTAGTGCCGAAGCAGACGAAGACACGCCGCGAAAGGTGTCTATTGCCGTTAGTTGCTTCTCTGGGATGCAGTATTGCGATAACGATTTTCATCCTTCTTGCCAAAAAATTCTTAGAAATAAAAGTACTGTTCTTCGTGATAAACCAGCCCTGGATGCTCGCCCAGCTAACCTTAACCAGCCTTGGCGAGATTACAGGGATAAAGCTGGGTAGTAGTGCTATGACGCATGTGATAATGATAGCCGCCAATCTGCTGTACTATTTGGCCTTGTTCTATCCCGTGTTCCGCATAGTAACAATGGACCGGAAGGTAGAGGTGGTTCGCTACAGGCTAATGAAAACACTTCTGGTAATTTTCGTCGGCGTGCATATCCTGATAGGATTCGTCATGGCCATGCTGGTAAGAGCATAACTACATCACAATAACCTCCACTTGAATATAGCCCGGGAAGTCTGCTATAATACCGTGGTCAAAATTAACTCGGACAGACTGAAAGGCTCTAAAATATGAAATCTACGACATATAAGACCCTTCTAATTTGCACAGTTCTTTTAATTGCTGTTTTAACCTGCGGCGTCTCCGCTCCAACCCGGCAGTCCGGCGTGCTGATCATCCAGGATGAAAGGCCGCAGATGGATGTGCTTGCGAAATTCTTTACCGAAAAAGGCAAGCTGCCGGTGACGATAATCGACCAGCAATCTCTTCCTACACAGCTCTCCGCGTACAAAGCGGTCATCGTCTTTATCCACCGCGAGCTGCACGAGCAGACCGAACGGGCCATCATCGACTACACGAAGGCCGGCGGCCGGCTCATTGCCTTACACCATTCGATCAGCAGCAGGAAGGCCGAGAACAAGTTCTACTTCGATTTCCTCGGTATACAACTAAACAAAGGCCCGATGGAAGACGGCGGCTATGCGTGGAAAGCTTCGAACTGGACGCTGGTCAACCTTAATACAAAGCATTATATCACAAATCACAACATCGAGTGGGAAGAGCAGGTGATTTATACTTCATCCGACCAGCCCGCCGTGGAGAAACTTTATCCCGGTATCGGTCTTAAAGATGATTCCGAGGTGTTCATCAACCACAGGTTTACCGACGGCCGCCAAAAGACGGTCCTTTGCGGCCTGATTTATACCGACAAGGCCACCGGCAAAACATACATGCAGGATCGCGGGGCGTGGATAAAAGAAAGTGGTAAGGGAACCATTGTCTATCTCATGCCGGGACATTGCAAGTCGGATTATCAGAACGAGAACGTCGCCCGGATGATCCTGAACGCTGTGAACTGGCAAAACAAATCCCAAACACAATAAGGGAAACATCAAAATGAAAAAAGTTATCATCATAACGGCGATAAGCGTATGGATTTGCCCGCAGGTCAACGCATCCTTCGATACGGCGTACTGGTCCGACAGTCACGTTGTGCAGCGAACGATACCAATTCCGCTGGCTGAGCGACCGGGCAATGTGTATCTTGATAGGGAGACGGTTTGGGTAAAGGTGCCGGCTGAGACTCCGAAAGAGACTCGAAGCTGGCGCGTGCTGGATGACAAAGGCCGGATGATTCGCAGCGGTGTATTTTCTGAGGATTCCACCGCCCCGCCCTCGCGGATTCGGCTGGAGCAACTGCCCGTCGGCTGGTATCGCGTGGAATTTCTCGACCAGCATCGAACATGTCTGCACTGGACAACGGCGGCCGTACTGCAAAAGCTCGGCGCGCCGGTGCCGCAGGATTCGCCGGTATGCGTCGATTCGGCTACGGCGTGGTTTGCAAAAGACAAGCCTGACGACCAGACGAGGTTAGCATCGCTGGCCGCCCTTGCCGGCGTCAACTGGATTCGAGACCGGCTCACA
>DQCG01000644.1 GCA_003533825.1 Phycisphaerales bacterium | reverse complement strand
GCTCGAGCCGCCTGCGAAATGTCGTCGGCGCACTTTATGATCATAGGGCACTGATCGGAAGCCAGGATCGTGAGGCCCTTTTTGTACCTCTTCAATACTCGCTCGGTGTCGACGATGAAACGAGGATCAGGAGCTGCTTTCTTGAACTTCTTGACGAGCAGCTCGTAGGGAGGGATGCTGTCGGCCGAGACAAAACCCGCTTTGATGAACAAATCCCTTCGTGCCATGAGAGCATCGGAACTGGTCACGACGGCGACCCCTCGGCATTTGCTCTTCCTGGCGTCGGTCAGACAACTATCCAACATGAGCATCCCAAGGCCTTTGCCCAGGTGCTTGCGGATGATCATTAGGCAATGGATGACAAAGTAACCGGTCGCCTCGACGGGTCTCCACGCTTGATCGCCGGGGGTATACTCGATCACCCCAACATCGTCGGATTCGCGTGAGCGGAGCACCTTGAACCTAAGGCCTTCTGCGTAGCGCTTCTTGAGCCAATCACACTTGCGGCGATATCCCTCGGTCCTGCCAGGCTTGCGGCCGCAGATGCCACAACCGCCGATGTTGTCGGCATTGGTGTCGATGATTTCGTACTCTCTCATCTTACCGTTCCAAACGTTTGCGCCAGCGCCGAGCATGAGGAGCTTGCGCCAAGCGTAGCGTAACAGAAGTCCCACTCGATGCTCATGCCAGCATATTCTAACATTGCCACTATTTTGTGACTACTACTAAAAGGTGCCCCTTCGATTCACCGAGCCATCCTATTGACTGTTCGCTGGTGGTTGATCCCTGGTGGCTATCACCTAGTTTTCTATCAGTTCTTTAAATCAATGATCGGTGTCTTGTCAAAGGCATCGATCTTGTCGACCTCAACGATATTGTTCTTTACGGAGAGAATCTTACACCGCGTAATAGCAATGAGATTGGGACGCATGGGAGAATGTGTGGCAAACACGCCCCGCATGGGATTTTCCTTCTTTCCCTGGGGGTGCACCTGCAGTACTGCACGTTTCTCCGGTGTATCGTTGAGGTGGAACCAGTATAACACTGTCACATGAGAGAAGCGTTCCAATCCCATGAGTGCCGGAAGGTATTCTTTATCAATGACGAGATAGGTGTGCCCGTCCTCCTTTGAAACCGTTCCAATCGGATACACTTTAAAAGTATCTGTGGCCATCTGTTTTTGTTTCCTTGTTGCCATACTGTTACAGCCCATAATCATAAACAACACAAATAAAACCGTAAATCGCCGCATGTGATCTCCTTGTCTCATTGTCGTTCGTGCATTTTATGGAGTCTTCCTAGGCCCAAACGGCCATATGAACACCGAGCATGAGGAGCTTCTGTTGAGCGTAGCGTAACAGAACTCTCACTCGATGCTCATTTTAGCATATTCTAACATTGCCACTATTTTGTGACTACTACTAAAAGGCGCCCCTTCGATTCACCGAGCCATCCTATTGGCTGCTCGTTAGTGCCTGGTCAAAAGTTGCGATCAAGAGAGCGAATTTCCAGGAGCCGTCACGTTGGCGTTTTACAATGTGCACCTGATTGCCGTGGTCCTCAATTGTATCACCGCCAGCTTTGGGCGTTTCCGTACTCGAGTACCTGCTCCAGATGTACCCCAAGTCGCCGTCGATCTCAACTTCCATTTCTTCAACAT
Source organism: Phycisphaerales bacterium (assembly GCA_003533825.1). Lineage (GTDB taxonomy): Bacteria > Planctomycetota > Phycisphaerae > Sedimentisphaerales > Anaerobacaceae > JAFGPJ01. The sequence goes on along the minus strand of DQCG01000644.1, from coordinate 5,150 downwards.
CGATCATACGGGTGTAGTTCTCGTCGCTCGAAAAGCTGTAGTTCTCGAAGACGTACTGGTAAAGTGTCCGAATCGCTTCCTTTCCAACTATTGCCGGTTCGTGTGACATTATCAACACCGGCTCATCCGACAAAAGGTAAAGAAGAGTTTCAGCATCGCCGCTGAGCCACCCGGCACGTCAATCCTCTGCAAGCTGCCTGATCGCAGCAATATCCTCGGGCTGTTTAGACATAATCGTACCCTCTGGCAACTTCGTTTGTCTTGTACATCCTGCAATCATCAGGACAACAATAAACCGGAGCGTTTTCACGTGTGATTTCATAATTGCTAACAATGTATATATGGTTCCGTATAAAAACCCAAACAACTCTGGTTTTGCAGCATAAGAATCCAGTGATTAAATAGTGATTCAACCGTTAACTACTGTCATAGCATACCTTAAACTTCGTCCCTGTCGGCGTCACGTAAACGTCAAACATGCCAGAAACTTTTTACCTTTGGCTCCGAAAATCAGGATATAGCCACCATAGAAATCTACATTACTGTTGCGGGATCTGCAAGAAGAATATGTGCCTTTTATAACGATATTTCCGTGGCAGTCCTTGGGACTCCTTATGGAGAATAAATAACGCCGTTACTCGGAGACCTTGCCATTTACTATTTTCTACTGACTATTGACTATTTTATCTGCATTAACCTGAGCTTATTTGACATGCGGCGAGTCAAGGAGATTTTTTCGGAATTCACTTCATATATAACATCTAATATGGTATAATATATATCAAACTATAGATAGTTTGTATTTCATGGTTCATAGTTCGTAGTACATCGTAAAATATCAATTCTTAGCAGCTATTCAGTGAGAAAGGGCACTATATGATTTAAGATTCCAAATTGAATATTATTCACTCTGTGCCTCTGCTCCTTTGTGGCTTAGTGGCTTCGTGGCTATAACCCTATTTGAAAAAACAAAGCCAATGTTAAATTAGGCAAGTCGGTGTTAATTCATTGACACTAAAGATTTATGGATATTTTATTGGTTTTGTGCAGTTTTGGTCGGCGAAAAACAAAGCCAATCAAAGCCAATTTTATCGTTCTCCGTAAGTAGTCCATAGGACTGCGTTCTGTGTGCTGCGTCCTCCTTGGGAGTCCTTACGGACTGCGAAAGGGAACTTGAAAAAACAAAGCCAATTTGTTCGTGCTGCGTGCTGCGTACTGCGAAAGGCTATTTTATTACAATCTGCTTTTGATGGCTTCGAGCTGGTCTTTCGTTATCTTCACGCCTAAATCCTGGGCGATTTTGATGTGTTTCCAGGCCAAATCATACTTCTTTAACTGGTAAAATCCAAAGGCAAGGCCGTAATGAGCGTCACCAATTTCCGGATCAAGCTGCACCGCCTTGAGATATGCGGCGACCGCCTTCTCGTAATTCTCATTATTGGAATAGGCAGCACCCAGATTGTAATATACCATAGGTTCCTGAGGCTCCAGCAGGGCGGCTTTGTTATAATGTTCGATGGCCACACTGTACTTATCCTGACCGAAATACGCATTGCCCAGATTAACCAGGGCGGAAAGCATATCAGGTTTAATGGCCAGAACCATCTTGTACTGGAATATTTCGTCCTCAATCATTCCCAGCTTGTTGTAACAAATTGCAAGGCCGTAATGAGCCTCGACCGAATCATGTTGAATATTCAACGCCTTTTTGTATTTGGTTATCGCCTGGTCGTAATCGCCCATCTGGCTGTAAATATCACCTAACTGGCTGTAACAACCGGAGTTATCCGGCTCCAGAACCAACGCTTTCTTCAATTCACTTATAGCCCGGCCATATCTGCCCTGCTTGCTGTAAAGAAAGGCAAGATTCTTGTACGCATCTACGAAGTTGGGATCCAAATTGACCGATCGCATATATTCAGAGGCCGCATAGCTAAATGAGCCGCGTTGAGTATAGGCATTCCCAAGGTTGTTATGTGTTTTTGCATCGTTCGGATTGATATCCAGGGCCGCCCGATATTCGTTGATCGCCTTGGTTATCTGGCCCTTTTTCAAGTAAATATTGCCCAGATTCGCACGGGATTCGGATAATGTCGGATTAATCTGGACCGCACGTTCGAACGCCTGCAATGCAGACTCAATATCGTCGATATCGCTGTAGCTGTTGCCAAGATTATTGAAGAAGCAGCCCAGCGTCTGAATTTTAGTCAGATTCTTGAGATAAATGTTCCGTCCATTACTTCTGGGCACCTTGAACTTGCTGATGTAGTGCTCGTCGGAAGCATTTCCACCTTTGCTTGTTGTTTCAATATTAAATCTAACTCGTCCATCATCGTATCTGACAAAAAAATGCCCGGGCACAACGACTCCATGCAAAGGCAGGCCGAGCCGTTCGCCAATCGAAAGATAAAGGATGGACATACTAAGGCAATATCCCTGTTTTTTATCCATGACGGTGTGCAGAAACAGGCTATTCGGGTCGCTCGCTTCCGAAATCGAGTTGAAGCGCAGCTTGCCGAATAAATAATCGTTCATCACCGGAATCGCCCTGAAATCCACCCCCAAATTTCTCCGTTTGAGTCTTTCTCGAATTTCCAAAGCCATATCATCCAGTGCTGCCAGGTATCTGCGGCCGTTAACCATTTCACTCCAGTATTCCGAGATAATCAAAGCAGCCGTCGCCAGATCGACCTCATCTTCTCTGAGCCGAAGAACCTGTTCAATTGACCTTGCGTACAGACCGGACTTATTTTCATTGGCCAAGGGTTGTGCAGACAGGGCCGGCGAAAGGAATAAAATACAAATTGTCGTCAGAAAAATCTTTTTAATCATTTATATATATTATATATTTTAGGGCTGTTTTGTTCAATGTTATTCTTTGATGACCGGAGAAATATGATGAGTACCAAATACAATAATTCCGCTGAAACTTTACTTTTACATGCCACCTGTCCGAAATCCCGATCGTTACGCAGCATGCTTTTTACCGCATCGCTGCTTTTCGGAGTCCTCATCATCGGAGCATGTCATCAAGCCGGCCCTGAGGACGTCGCGGTCGAACCTGAAGCAGAGCCGGCTGCGCCGCCGGCCGAAGCCGAAGCAGAGCCGGCCGCAATTCCGGACGAAACGAGTCTCTTCGACGGCAAAACACTCGGAAACTGGAAAATTACCGATTTCGGTGGGCAGGGCAAGGTTTATGTCAAGGACGGCAGCATTTACCTCGAACAGGGCAACGATATGACCGGTATAACCTGGGCCGGCCCGCTGGTTCGCACGAACTATGAAATCACGCTCGAGGCCATGCGGGTCTCCGGCAGCGACTTTTTCTGCGGTTATACTTTCCCCGTTAATGAGAACTGCTGCTCGCTGGTCCTCGGCGGCTGGGGCGGCTCGCTCTGCGGACTTTCCAATATCGACTACTACGACGCCGCCAACAATGAGACGACCCGGTTTGTCTCATTCGAGAACGACAAATGGTACCATGTCCGCCTGCGCGTCACACCCAACAGGATACAGGCATGGCTCCAGGAGGAAGGCGAAGAGCCGCTTGTGGATATGGATATAACCGACCGAAAAATCGATACCAGGGCCGAAATGGATTTGTGCCAGCCGATGGGCGTTGCGACCTGGCAGACCGCCGGAGCGATTCGCAATATCAAACTGCGAAAGATAACCGAATAATCGTCGCTATTCTACCGTCGCGCCGTCGCTGATCGGCATTTCTCCGCCATAGCGTTTAAACAGGTCGATACGCATCCAGCGATTGCTCTTGAACCGCCACCGGTTTGCCAATCCGACTGTTATGATGCTGATAGTCGCCCCGGTCCATGGCCCCAAAGCACCAAGTTCTGGAAACAGCTTAATAATACATAAGCTGCCGGCTCCCAGTACGACAATAGCGCCAAAGGCTGAGACCGCCGCAAGCCAGAGCGTGTCGCCGGCTCCGCGGAGCGAGCCGTTATAGATTAGTGTCGCGGCATCGAATACCTGGTAAATCGCCGCCAGAACGAAAATCCTGATACCGAAGGCTATAACCGTATCGTCTGAAGACCAAAACGCCATGATTCCATGTCTGAAGAGAAGAAGGCAAAGACCGATCAATCCCATGTAAACCAGCCCTATTCTCAAACATACGCTTGTCTGCTTTATTGCCACATCTTTCTTTCCCTCTCCGATCGCCTTTCCCACGGCGGCGGTCAAGGCAGTCGCAAGGCCTACTACAGGCATGACCGAGACATTTACACATGAAAGAACGGCGCTTGTTGCCGCCAGGGCTTCTTTACCGAACCGGCCGACCATCCCGAACAAAATCACGCCCCACAGCGCGATATTCACCATCAAACCGATGCCCGCCGGAAGCCCCACCTTTAGCAGGTCTTTCATTTTGACAAAATCTATATTTAAGCTGTGTCTGCTCTGAAAGCTCGTATTGATGTCACCGATCAAGAATACCGCCATTCGAATGGCCGAGCCTGCGGCTATACCGACGAACGTGCCCCAGCCTGCGCCGGCGATTCCCATTGCCGGAAAACCGAACTTGCCGAAAATCAAGACATAGTTGGCGACGACATTCACTATCTGCCCGGCTATCGCAGAGTACATCATAACAACCGGCCGGTGCACCCCCATGAAAAACTGGCTGCTTGCCCAGACAAAAACCGCCAGAATCTGGACGTAGAGCATTATCCGCAGGTATATAACCTCCATCGCGGCAACTGCCGGCTCGTGGCCCAGCAATTTGAATATCGTCGGCGCCGCCGGCCACATAATTACCACGATAACAACCGAATACGCCACACCCATATATATCGCCTGCCAGCAGTAATTCGAGCAGGCCCTTTTATCGCCTCTGCCGAGGCTCTGGCTGACAAACGTATTAACGCTGGTCATCACCCCGGTTGCGAATGCCGCCGGCAAAAAACCAACATACCCCGCCGGAAGAATCGCCGCAAGCTCTTCGGTTCCAAGCTGCGAGACCATGAACCTGTCAACGAACTGCATGATAGTAAGGGAGATATGAGCAACGACCATCGGGGCCGCCAGCTTCAGCATGTACTTAAGCGAGGTCTCGTCATTGGGCAAGGTTTGTGGAAGTAAAGTCGATTTGTCAGTCATTAACTAAGACCCTGTTCGTTCAGATTCAGCTTCTT
>DQCG01000346.1 GCA_003533825.1 Phycisphaerales bacterium | reverse complement strand
CCCCATATCGTTTTGCCGGGGCCGTCGGTCATCGTATTGGGACTGCGGAAGTCACGACCCTCGACAAGCCATATCTGCACGTCCCTGCCCCAGCGGAAGGTTCGCCACGTCCGCTCGCCCATCGGCACCTGCTCCGGGAATACTTTTAGTCCCTGCTCGAACGTAAAATCTCCCATGAATCTGGTCTTCCTGCCCGGCCAGCAGTCATTCATCCATGTATCATGGTCATCCTTGATGAAATAGCTGGCCACCTGGCGATGGAATTCGACATTGGTCGGCAGACTGTACATGCGAGTCCAATGCCAGCGGGCCAGCGGCAAACTTTTGGCCAGCTTGTCGTAATAGACGATGTCACCAGTATGGACAAAAAAAGAAGGATCGAGCTCGAGCATGGCCGAATACATCTTGTAACCCCCGCCGGGAGCATCCTGGTCGGGATAAGCCTGGCCGGTCGTTACCGTGAAAACCACCCGTTGAGGCCGGCCGGTACGCGGCGCCGTCCGAAATCCGCCCTCTACAGTCTGACCATTCCTGCCGCCCGCTGTTTTTCTCGATTCGGCACGCATTTTATATTTACTGTCGGGTTTCAGGCCGGTAAGCATAAACTGATGTGTATAATCACGTTTTGGATCAACCGCTTCCCAGCCGGTTGCCTGCCAATCGGAAGCCGTGTTAATTTTATACAAAATCCTGACCCGGCCCGGCGTCCCCGGTACAGCCCCCTCAATTGTCTCGATACTCGAATTTCCAAGAAAGCTGACAATAGGTTTCAGGTCCGGCCTTCCTCCTCGTCTCTTGACTATTTCGCCGGTCTTCGGATCACTATAAGAAACTTCAGGCATAGGCGCTTCGGAACCCACCCTTTTAGGGTGCCGGGTGAGACGCGTCCAGACAATCGCCGTATTGGTTGTCACCTCGCCGATCTTGATGCCGGTAGCCTGATACGGCCCATCCGAAATATTGCCGCTGTAAGCAATCGCAGCCATGAGAAGGTTTATCATGCCGGCTTTTATCACAGTTTTCTTAATCATAAGAGTGTCCTTTCAAAATTAAGCATATTATTTATCATGCGAATATCTTATGAACTCACATTTTAGTGCTTTTCCAGTGTTACGTCAAAAAAATCTGTAGTATTCCCTGTCGTATGTAGAGCCTTGTACTTTAACTGAGCAGGAAAATGGTTGCTAATCGAAGTACGTATTTACATAATAAGTTCCTTAGACATAAACAATATCCCAATATAAGGTCATATTATGCTTAAAGTAAAACGACACAAATGCTTGGTTTTCTATTGGTTCTTATTTTGTATTTTAGTATCAGTCAGTCTATGCGCAGATCTCGATGGCAAGGAAAAAGACTTCATCTATTTTGACACTGAAGACGTTGGTCAACCGGATCGCCGAGTGCCTCTTATTCAGCCCTCGAAAATCGTTAAACTCGATCCTGATTATGGAGGTCAGTGGATCCTGGCCGCCGATTTAAACGCCGATGGTGCTGTCGACATCCTGAGCGCTGAAAATTTCAATAAAGGCGATGTGCACTATACGACCACAGCCGTGGCTCAAAATCTCGATGGATCGGTTTTGTGGAAGTGGGGCAATCCGGATATCGGCCGAAAGAACTGGCACCATGATGTTGCCTGCCAGATTCATGACTTCAACGGTGATAGTAAAAATGAAGTTGTTCTTTGCACAAAAGGATTTTTAGTCGAGCTCGAAGGGGCAACGGGGCGTGAGCTAAGACGAATACCGATCCCAGACGAAGCTACCGACTGCCTGGTGTTCTGTAATCTCTCAGGCAACAGTTATCCAAGCGATGTGCTCGTCAAAGACCGATACCATCACATTTGGGCGTATAGTCGACAGGGCAAACTGCTCTGGATGGTAAAGGATCCCGGCGGATTTCGAACGGCCCATCAGCCGGTGCCGATCGACCTCGATGGGGATGGACGCGATGAGATCATGGCCGGCTACGCCATGCTGAACAGCGATGGCTCCGTTCGCTGGATTTATAAATCGAAACAAGTCGATCAGGCCAAAGGTCATCTCGATTGCGCCCGCGTTTTTCGGCAAGGTTCCTCTCCCGAAAATTTTCGCATCGTGCTTACCTGTTGTGGGGCTAATAACATTGCACTCGTGGATGGCAATGGAAAAGTGCTGTGGGAAATACGGGGTCGCCATTTTGAATCCGTAGATGTGGGACGAATCATACCGGGCCATGCCGGACTGCATATTTGTGTCGATATTGACCACCAACCTTACGGCAAGAGTCCTCTTTGGGTATTGGATGAACAGGGCCGGCGTCTCGGCCGGCTCGTAACCGATTACAGCCGGCATCATTGCCTGTTAGACTTCACCGGAGATGGTATCGAAGAAATAATGGTCGCACACAAAGGCGGACTCTACGATCATCAGGGGCGGCGTATAGGCACTTTTAACACACCAGGGGCGGAAATAACCGAGGGAAAACTCAAATATGAAAAGAGTATGCACATTGGCGATATGACGGGCGATGGAATACTCGACGTAATTTTAGCCACTCCTTACAATGTTTACATATATGAGAACACGAACGGCAGAAAATCCGACAAGCCCCTCCGACTCGGAACCGAACCGAACCTTACACTATATTAACACCCATCAAAGCTTTTAGTGTTCTCCAAGCTTTATTTGCAAAGTTACATTTTTGGATGGAACTTCCGCCTTTCTTGCTTGTATAACACTAAGGAAGCAATATTTCATAGACATTGGAACGCTAAATGATCGAAGAGACCGGCATCATCAGGGCTGTGCTGGAGGGGGATACTGGATCTTTTCGGCTGCTCGTGCAGAGGTATCAGAAACCGATTATCAGAATGATAGCTAATCTCATAAACGACCGGTATATTTGCGAAGACGTTGCCCAGGAAGTATTTCTTGCCGCATATAAGAAACTGCCGTCTTTCGATCCGGCTCGCGGTAGTTTCTCGACATGGCTTTTCACAATCGCAAAGAATAAAAGCATAAACGCGATGAAGAAAAGAAGAATCCCTTCGGTGAGTAATCCGCCGGAGAGTCCGGATATGTCCGAGCCTGTCGATTTCCTTGTTCGAGATGAATTATTTATCGAATTGGATAAGGCCCTGAAGTCACTAAACCCCGGACATAGAAGAGCACTTGTTCTGGCCGAATTCGAGAACCTGTCGTACGAGCAAATCGCGCAGATCGAAGGAGTCAGAATCGGAACAATCAAATCAAGAATCAACCGGGCAAAAAACCGGCTAAGGTCGGCCCTCGATGGCATAGATGGAGATATTCAATGAAAGACCGCAAAGTTTATGACTCCTGGAGACAAGAGAAGCGTCAAATCGACGTCAGTCAAAACTTCACAGACGAGGTTATGGATCAAATAAATTCGTGGGAGCAGAGCAGGAATTGCCCGCTGTTGAAGACCGAGAGACTGATCGAACTGATTTCATTTCATCCCCTGGCCAAAACGGGACTCGTGATGGCTGGCGCTGCTACTGGTATTGTAAGATTAATAATTATGATTAATACAATTTTAAGCAATGGAGTTATAAATGGATGAGCAGGTAGTACAAAATAGATATAAGAGGCGTATCTGGGCGGCCGTATTAATGTCGCTGATTATGCCCGGTCTGGGACAGGTATATTGCGGCAGATTAAAAAGAGGACTCGTTCTCAATTTCCTGAATATTTTACCGCTGCCCATAATCATCGTCCTGTTTTCCCTGAGCAATTCCCCGGCGCTGATGCAGATAGTGATTGCTCTGATCCTGGCCGGCGGAATGGTACAGTTGACGGCAATTATTGACTCGGCATTTCTGGCCAAATGTGCTGGAGGCTATCAGCTAAAAGACTACAACAGCCCGGTTGTCTATGCGCTGCTGGTTCTTGTTGTCACGGGAGGCAGCATCGGCAGCGCTTTGTACATCAGGGATCAGGGACTTGAGGCATTTCGAGTCCCCACAGCTTCCTGCTACCCAACAATTGTGCCGAACGACCGAATATTAGCAAATAAAAATGCCTATAACAGGACCGATCCTAAAAGAGGCGATCTCGTGGTTCATATTTGTCCCTTCAACCGTCACTGGAATTATATAAAAAGGATTGTCGCTGTTGCGGGTGATACGGTTGAAATTAAAGATGGCCGGCTATATGTAAATAGTCAAAAGTTAGTCCGGCGAAAACTCCCCGAATCCACTTTAGAAAATATCAGGATAACCGTGGAGGAAAAACCGCTTGAAGGAGAAGTCTTCGAGGAGACAAACGGTAACGTGAAATATAATATCTTCCTGGCCGAACCACCTCATGACAAAACGACCGGTGACTTCGAGAAATTAACGGTTCCGGAACATCACTGTTTTGTCTTAGGCGACAACCGCAACCTTTCCAGGGACAGCAGGGACTTTGGTCCCATTCCACTGGCGACCATTAGAGGCAGAGCGGATCATATCTACTGGCCGGCTATGAATTGGTCGCATTTCGGCAAGATAGAATAATGAACGGTGAAGGTTATTTTCCGCCGGCCTTTTTCAGGTCCACATAGCTGATGAGCTTGATTCCCAATTTCTTAATTGCTTTCTTGACCTTGTCGCTGACGAACACTTCGGTTACGGCGTCGCGGTCTTTTGCTACGTCCTCATATCCTTTATGGCCGATGGCACCCATTTCCGCCGTATCAATGCCGGGATGTTCTACGAATAAATAAGTGCCCGGCTTGAGTTTTTCGAGCAATTTTACAAATCTTTCTATTCGCTCGCCGGCGGTTTTTGCATCTCCAAATCTGCCAATTCCCCGCACGCCGGCTTCAGGGGGCACAACGTAAAGATTGTATTCTTTTGTCAATTTATCGCAGAGCTTTTTGACTTTCGGATCCCAGCCCGCGCTGCCCATGTGGAAAGACAGGTGACTGACATGCGGCACTTTGCGTTTGCCCAGCTCAATCTGGGCGCGAATTTCCCTTTCAATTTCTTCTATTTTCCAGTCCGCATCTTTCAAAGCGGTCCCGGCCGGCATATTCTTTCGCTGCCAGATGGTAGGATAGAAATAGCCGTCCGCATCGGTCAGACTGGGGGCATGCGTCAATGGTCGCCACTTGTAATTATCCCATTCACTGGTCAGTACAACATGAATGCCGACATCCAGTCCCGGATTCTCATTGAGCATTTTGACGGCCTCCGGAAACCACGAACAAGGCACCATCAATTCGACACTTGTCATTATCCCTTCCTTGTAAGCTCGAATACAGGCCACATTGGTGGCGTGACACGACCCGATGTCGTCTCCCCGAACGATCAGGCTGATACCTTTG
>DQCG01000459.1 GCA_003533825.1 Phycisphaerales bacterium | reverse complement strand
TTGACAACGTCCATTGAATACGATGTCGCTTTTTCGGTCACCACCTAAATCCTTAATAGGCAATAACTTATAGAGTTAAGGTCTTTTGAAAATTGGTAGATACTGGCCTTTTGGGTTGTAGTAAGGTTGTATTCATTTGCGAGTCAAAAATGGGCTATTTTAGTGGTTCCATGTCACTCTATCTTAGCTTCTGTTTGCGTCAGTTTTGCTCGCCACTCATGTCTGATTCTCGGAGGCGCCGAGGGTGAAATTTCCTCGGCCTACTCAACCTAAGAGATCGCCATGCCTTTCAGTTCCTGAAATCATACGGCATCAGTCCTCGATCAGGGTGATAACTGTCTTTGTCAACATTTCTGTCTGACATTAAACTGTGTTTTTGTCGATTTATAATCCTAATCGCCCGAGAAAATCGCTTGGTTTTTGACACCAAATGAAATATTCTATAAACGGAAAAAATTAACAGGATAGCAAAACAGGATTTGACTCAGTTGCACTTGGGAGTTGAATCCACCTTGTTAAACAAAAACGAATTCTCTTATTTAGACACGGGTGTTGCGAGTCTTCTGGCGGGGTTGCGTCCTCTTCTTGCTTGCTGCATCTTGTTTTAGTGAATCGCGCATCTTTTTCAGAGCATCGTCAAAAGAGCCTGCAGCAGCGGTATTTCCTCCGGGGACGAACTCGCCGTACGGGCGGCCCGCAAAGCGTTTCAGTTCAATCCTCAGTAAATCCTTTATCTTATCCAGTATCTTCCGATATTCAGGGCGCTCCGCCAGATTATTTTCCTCAAGCGGGTCTTTCGCCAAATTGTAAAGCTGGTCATACTCGAACGCGCTCGCTTTTTCCTTGCCACGAGAAACACCGCCGCTAAGACCCTGAAGCTTCTTTATAGTGCGATTTTCGCCGGACCTTATCGAAGCGATCTGATCGGTAGTGTATCTCAGCAATATATAATTCCAATCCTTTGTCTTGATTGACCGCGCCGGCCCCATCTCGCCATAGACATATTCACGCACAGATTTTTTCGAATTGCTGAACAAAGACGCTATACTGATACCATCCATCCTATACTTAACAGGAAGTCGCACGCCGGCCAGCTCGAACCATGTGGGAACAAAACCGTATTCTGAACGAGTTCGTGGCAGTGCACGCCCTTCTTCATACCCGCCGGCCACCTCATGATGCAGGGAACCTCGGTCCCCATATTCTTATACAGCGAGCCTTTCATCTTGGAGCCATGGTTGGCGATAAAGACAACCAGAGTATTCTCAGCGACCCCCAATTCGTCCAGCTTATCCAGCAGCACGCCGAGGCTGTCGTCCATCCAAAGATAGCCCGCTTCATTTTCAGTCAGCCCGGCTTTCTCGATCCTTTCCATCACCGCGCTTCTCTCGGGCATCGCCTTTAACGGCCAGATCACCCATACACGCGGATAGATAGAGCCTGGGAAGGTCAATTCCTTCCTTCACGAAGAATTCAACAATGTCCCTACTCCCCTGGCTTAGCGCATAATGAAAGGCAGTCCGGTCATTCAGGACTGTAACGTCGAATTTGGCTCCTTTAGCTACAAGCAGCTTTACGATATCCAGGTCTTTATTCCAAACCGCGTTATAGATGGGTGGATAGTCTTCCTCTGCTGTGAGATTAACATCGGCCCCTTTGCTAATGAGAAATCCTGTCAGGTCTTTGTCATCATTCCAGATGGCATAGCACAACGGTGTATAGCCCCACTTGTCTCTGGCATTGATATCAGCACCCTTTGCAACAAGAAGTTCAACTATATCTTTGTGTTTACCCCTAAATGCATAAAATAAGGCTGTGCTACCTTGCTTATCTTTTACATCGATATCAATCCCCTGGTCCAAAAACGCCGCGACTCTGTCTAAATCTCCGAGCCTGGCGGCTTCGTGGATGGACGCGACCTCAGCGGAAAAGCAGTGTGAAATGGCAACAATCAGGACAAGCCCCAACACGGTATAAATGCTTAACTTGCTTCTCATGGTCTTACCTCCAATGAACATGAAACCAAATCAATTACAGCCGCCTCAAAGAAAGCGGAGAATTCAACAATACAATTTAATGTTTACAACTTTCTGTCTAACTTGCGGTAGCTGATGGCTTCTGCGATATGTTCGGCGGCGACTTCCCGTACGCCCGCCAGATCGGCTATTGTGCGGGCAAGCTTGCAGATTTTGTCGTGAGCGCGGGCGCTGAGGCCGAATTCGTGCATTGCCTGCTTCAGGAGCATTTCGCCGGTCGAATCGAGCTTGCAGAATTTCTCGACCTGTTTGTGGCTCATTCTGGCGTTGGAGTGAATCTTTCCATCCCCGAAACGCCCGGCCTGGACGGCCGCGGCCCGAACAACATCGGCCCGCATTGCAGCCGAGTCGAGCTGGCCCGATTTCGAGCGCAGCTTCCGGAAACTTATCGCCGGCACGTCGATGTGAATATCAATCCTGTCCACTAAAGGACCTGAGACCTTCGAGAAATATCGTCTGATCTGGCCCGGCGTGCATTTG
>DQCG01000515.1:2812-5036 GCA_003533825.1 Phycisphaerales bacterium | reverse complement strand
TCTGCGCCCGATCTGCATGACGGCAAAAACAGAATGAACCGTAGAGATATTCTGGCGGCAACCGGCGCTGCGGTGCTCGGGGCATCGGCATTTCCATTGCACTGGGCAGGTGCCGCCGATAAGAAGAAACAGAAGGTCCTCTACTTTTCGCGGTCGGCCGGCTTCGAGCATGAAGCCGTAAAACGCAAGAACGGCAATCCGAGCATCTCGGAAAGAATCCTCAACGAGCTTGGCAGCAGTCACGGTTTTGATGTAGTCTCGACGAAGGACGGCCGGGTGTTCGACGGCGACCTCGACCAGTATGATGCGATTGCCTTCTACACGAGCGGTGTTCTGACCGAGCCGAACAAGCAGCAGACGCCGCCCATGACGCCTGCCGGCAAGGAGAAACTCCTGCGAGCGATTGCCTCCGGCAAAGGCTTTGTCGGCTTTCACTCCGCTACGGATTCCTTCCATTCGAAAGGACCCAGGAACGAAAATCAGAGCGAGGTAGATCCCTACATCGCAATGATCGGCGGCGAATTTATCGTTCACGGCGCCCAGCAGAACGCGACGATACGAGCTGCCTCGCCGAAGTTCCCGGGCGTTAAAGAGTTCGGCGAAAGCGTGTCTCTCAAGGAAGAATGGTACACGTTGAAGAACTTCGCCAAAGACCTGCACGTGATCCTTATCGAGGACAACGAAGGAATGGAGGGCGATTGCTACCAGCGGCCGCCGTTTCCGATGACATGGGCACGTATGCACAACAGGGGACGGGTCTTCTATACATCCTTCGGACACCGTGACGATATCTGGACCAATCCCGGCGTACAGGGGATTATCGCCGGCGGTCTGGCCTGGGCCATGCGAAACGTCAACGTCGACGTGACGCCTAATATCGACAAGGCGACCCCCAAGGCAAGCCGGTTGAAGTACTAAGATTGCCTTAGCCGGCTTGTTCCTCGGAAGAAGCCGCATCAGGGTCAGGCAACGAGAAGTAACTTTCGAGAATGCGCCCGAGTATTTGCTCGCCTCGTTCGTTGGCGTGTATCGGGTCTCTTTTAAAGCAATCAAGGTCTTTGCCGGATCCGCGGATGTACCCGGCCCATGCGGCTTCCATGTCAAGGAACGCCGCAACCGTTTCACTGGCAAGTTCTTCGAGGCCTTTGCGATATTCGCCGTAGTGCTCGCGTTTGCTGATTCTGCGCCATTGTCCGTCATCCCGGGGATCCACGTTGCCGAAAGCGCCGGTCATCAACAGGATATCCGCGTCTGAGATAGTTCTGATCTGACGAATCACATCGCGTATGGAATCAATGTCACCGCGATGGCTGATGCCGCCTATCATTACAAGAGAGGGTTTGTGATCGAGCACGAATTTTTTCACACGCCCCGGCTCCTTATACCACCAGCAGCCCGTGGAGCCGCGCACCGAAGTGGTTTTTTCGATTTTGCATTTGGGATAACGTTTCTCGATCAGCAGATTCCAGCATGAACGGCTCGTATCGTTTACGACGCTGTCACCGAGCATTACAATTCGTAATGTGCCGCCGTTAGTTAAAAGCTTTTTCGTGCAGGGCAGATTTTCCCAGCGTTCGGGGGATGGTGTATAACAGATAGACGGCATTTGTTTGTAAATACCGTCTATCTGTTCCAAAGTACGCTGGTTTTTTCTGATTATAAAGCCGTCATCGTTGGCAGAAGTTACGGCCGCAGACAAAATTATAATCAATACTATTGTTACTCTTCGTATCATCAATCGATGTTATCTGACTTCAAGCTCGAAACTCTCCGAATGGCTGTTAAACTCTGGGGCGTACATGCACTGGATGGCGGCGATGCCCGTTTGGTATATTCCCTTGTGCTGGATACGAACACTGTATTCGAAGACATATACTCCCTTGGGCAAATAGTCCATGAAGAAGTGTGACGCCGTATCACGTGTGCTTTCGTAGTAGCCCAGACCATCCTGGTACCGGTAGCGGCTGAGAACGTTTACCGGTTCGGTGCCGCTGCCGCGCTGGTCTTTGAGGTGAACATATTCCATATCGCGGTCTACCCGCAATTCGATGCGTACGACCAGCTCATCACCCACGGCAAGCGGGCCCTCGACCGGGTACAGAACCTGGCCCTGGTCGGTTGTTCTCTTGACGTACAAATCCTTTTTGAGCTGGAGCGGCGTACCTTCATAGGGCGTAACCTTGCTTATATCTTCGAGATACTGCCAGTGCACGCTGCCCCAACT
>DQCG01000515.1:0-2729 GCA_003533825.1 Phycisphaerales bacterium | reverse complement strand
CCGGCCTCGATTTGTTCGGGCTGAATCCATTGATCTGCAAGCGCCACTTCGACTATGGCATCTGATGCGAGCAAATCGGCGCCTCTGAGGAGTAACGCATAAATCGCGTTTGCCGTAGCCATTGTGGTCTTCCATGCCTGTGTTTGCTTCTGTTTCAGCAGCCAGACTCTGCAATCATCGACCGCCTGCGCATCGCCGGAGACCTCATCGAACGCCTCGATCATCATGGCCTGGGTTCCGATTGGAGCGCGGTACCACCACCAACTGCGCTCTGTGTCCCGCCAGTACATGCCGAGCTCCTCATCGGTTATGCTGTATTCGCGAATCGACTGCATAATCTGGTCGGGGACCTGAAGATCGCCGAAACGTTTGAGTGCAATGGCCAGATGGGCTTGAGACTGACGCCACAGTGTGGTCCAGTACTGCCGGGCCTGTCCGAGCCAGTATTCGAGGGCTTCCTGGTATTGGATGGCGACCGGCTTGTCGATCAAAAAGAAGCTGCGTCCGTAAAGATATAGTGCAATAGTCGAGCTAAGGTGGTTCTCGTCTATGTCTGAGTGACTAAGAATCCAGCGGTATCGCTCATCCATCCATTTGTCCAGGGCGTTCAATGCTTTGATCGCGCAGTCGACATTCATCTGGCTGACACCAAGGTGACGCAGGCGTCCGAATCCCGTCGTGATATAGAGTGTAATGTATCTACTGCCGTGGCAGCCCGGGAACCACGGCCACAGGCCGCTGTCCAGTTGCATCTGTTCGAGCTTGAACATGGCGCGAGAAGTTTCGTTATCGAGCCGGTTCTGGTCGAAGAGGATTCCGACATTTCTGCGCGCCTCGGACTCGCTTATTGCCTGCCTTACCCAGGGAGTTTCTTCCAGTGCCACCGCCTTCAGGTCCTCGTTCTTTTCCAGGGGGCTGTCCAGTGCCGACGTGCCTTTCCATTGGTCGAAGATGCGGCGGATCTTCGGATCTGCATTGGCAATATAAGAGGCCAGGGTATTGGCGTAGAGGCGGTTGAAGATATGGTTGCTGCATTCGTACGGATGTTCAATCAGGTAAGGCAAGGCCATGACTGCATACCATACCGGCTGGGAAACCATCTGTACTGTGAGGCTCTGGTGGCGCAGCGTTTCCGACCGGCCGGAGTTCAAAAGTTTGGTGAATTCGAATTCTTTCGTCTGCGGGCCGCGTATGGGCAGGGGTAATGATTCGATTACGAGTATCCTTTGGCTCAGTACGGGTAGATATCCCTCCTCGCCATCGCTTAGCCGGGTCGTGGCGCCGACGGCCCTGTATGTGAGAAACTCGCAATCGTCCGGTACGGTCAGCCGCCACGAATACGTTCGGGACTCCATGCTGGGAACATCGAAGTTCTGCTCCGGCGAGAAGTTACCCAGCTCCTCATCACGGGGCTCCAGGGTGCGGGCATCGGTCATCGTCAAGCTTACCTTGCCGGTCTGCCGGGCGGCGGACTGGTTGGTGACCTTGACTGTGAAATCGATAATGTCGCCTTCACGTACGAACCGGGGCGGATTGGGCTGGACCATCAGGTCTTTGGCAGTAACAGTCGTATCGGATAAAAAGCCGCTGCGCATTTGATTGTCATGAGCAAAGCCCTGGAAACGCCATTCGGTTAGAGCCTCCGGTATCGTAAATTCGATCCTTACCACGCCTTCGGTATCGGAGACAAGGTACGGGTAGAAAAACGCTGTCTCGTTAAGGTTCTCGCGGGCAGAAACCTGATCCAGGTCCGGCGCCGGTTCCGGAGCAGGGACGTCCTGTTCTTGCGAACCTTCTGAGTAGGAAGAGGTAGTCTCATCGCCGCTATAGGGCACAACACCGCCACGTCCCATGGGCGGGGGTGCAGCGCCACCGCCGGCAGCAGCGCTGCCATCTGAAGGATATTCTGCAGACCAGGTTTCATTTCCATGTCCATACGTTGGAATCCTATACGTTATAATAGGAGGAAAGTGGCGATAAGAGATTGCTGCGGATATATAATCTACACCCCAGTCAGAATAAACTCTGCTTAATGCAAGAAGGTCGTTCTCAAATTTGCTGGATAATCGGTATGATTCGCGTCGAAAGCCCCAGAATCCCTGTATCCATGAGTGCCGCAGATACTGGTCCAGTGAGGCGTCGTACATGCCCGCTACCATCTCGGCGACGGCCCTGCTTGCGTCCGGCCCGGTAATAATCGCGGTCCATACTTCCTCCTGCCCCGGTTCCAGCAGGGATCTGAAACTTTCCCACTGAACGGTCAATCGCTTATTAGTCCAGGGCACGTTCACAATCCGCTCGTTCAGATACAACCGGTTCTCTCGAACATAAGTGGCGCGTAATGTGAATCCAC
This sequence comes from Phycisphaerales bacterium, assembly GCA_003533825.1. Classification (GTDB taxonomy): domain Bacteria; phylum Planctomycetota; class Phycisphaerae; order Sedimentisphaerales; family Anaerobacaceae; genus JAFGPJ01. Next base: position 376 of record DQCG01000515.1, on the reverse strand, counting down.
CTCGCATCTCATCGGTAACTTCCTGCTCTATGATTTCCTGTGTTCGATTAGGATCCGTCCACCATGCCCGCAGCAGCCTTCCGCGGCATTCCAGCTCTACATATGCACTGCCGGTGTTATATCCCGTGCCCCACAGAGCCATGAACGTTTCTCCGGGCTCAAGAGACCACTTGGGCGCGTCAAAGTGATTGGCCAAACGCACGTCAAAGTGTTCGACTTGCGGATCAACTACATGAATGGTCCGCCGGGCAGTGACAGGCTTGCCGAAACGGTCGTTGGTTTGCAGCATTGCCCGATAGATGCCGGCCTGAAGTTCTACAGAAAGCGTTGCCCGGCCCTGGGAATCGGTCTCGAAGGGGTATTCGCCGACAAGGTC
>DQCG01000303.1:1230-2980 GCA_003533825.1 Phycisphaerales bacterium | reverse complement strand
TGCTTGCCGGTCTCCATCGCCGCCACGCAAACAGGCACATGCCACTCCCAAGGCGTGGCGGTATAGATCAAATCGAGGTCATCCCGGTCACACATTCTCTTAAAATCGGTTTCACTCCGGCTGTATCCGTCCGGCCTGGGCCGGCCCGCCCGCTCGACCAGATGCTGGGCACGGACAACTCTGTCTTCCACAATGTCACAGACGGCCCGGATTTCCAGACCTTCTATCTTGAGCAAAAGATTGATATGGTGCGTGCCTCTGCCCCCAACGCCGACAAATCCGATTCTAACAGGATTGATCAGAGCTGTTTCTGTTCGTTCGGGATCGACTATCGGGAGGTTTGCTCCAACCGACGCAGTTATGTCACTTACCGCCAATGCGGCCCCGGCGCTAGCCCCTATTTTCAAAAAGTCTCTCCTGTCGTAATGGTTATTCATAATGTGCTCCCAACTCGTGATTGAAAAAGGTTTCCGCCTTGTCCAATCTTAACGGTTTGGCTTTCCCTACCTTTCTATAAGCGTCTCATCGACCTTCATGCCGAAATGCCTGCCGGCCTTTTCTATATGACCGAGGACCTTGTCGCCCGGCTTGAGAGTCGTTACCGAAATCGCCTTGCCGTCCGGGCTGATAAGTCGAATCGTCTCGGCATTCTGCAGGACCAGGCTTATCGGCTGATCCTCGGCCTCGGCTTCGATGAGCATCATGGGCCTTTTCTCGATCTTGTTCCGGCCCATGTAGGCCGTCTGGCTTTTGCCCTTAAAATCCACCACCATGACCTCGTCGCCGGCCTTCAGGTCGGCAAGGTACTTGGTTTTGCCGCCCGGCGAGAGAGTATAGGCATGCACAGCTCCGGCGTTTACCCGGAACGGGCGGGACGCCACGTAAGGATTGTCGATGGATTCGGAATGCACGAGAAAGAAGCCGGATGCCGTGTTGCCGACGAGCATCCCTTCGCCCGGGGTCATCTGCGTACAGGTGTCGAGGCAGGCCCTGTCGCCCATACCAAGCTGCCTGCTCGAAGTGACTGTCGCCGTCACCAGGGAAACTTTTTCGCTGACGCCCTGAATAATCTCGGCGGTCTTTTTGATCTCGTTTATATCGCCGGTTTTAAGCACTACTCCATCCACACCTTTTTCGAGTATCTCGACCATCAGTTTCGCCTGCTCGCTGTTTTCGACCTGCACCATAATATTGCTGCCTCGGCGGGCGAGGAGATTTTCTATCGGTATAATCGTCCAGTCGAGCATTTTTAGTACAACAATTCTTCCGGCCGGCACCGCCGCAGCTTTGTCTTCGTCTTCCTTGCCGGCAATATCGATGAACTCGACGTCCACGCCCGGCTTTATGTCGCCGTCTTTCTCAATCGTCTTGATTTTGCCGAACTGCCGCACTTTGTCACTATCGCCGTCCGGCAGCACTACCGCCTCGGCTCCGCTTTCAAGTGCGGCGATGGCGATATCCTTGCTATACGGAACGACATTTATCCATAACCTTTTCATTGTGCTTATCCTTTAATTAAATTTTACAATCCCCGCAAAGGCAGGAATCTATATTCTTTTAGCACTTTCCCTTCATGCCAAGATTAAAATCCAATCAATAAACACTGTCAACAGTTTTTAACTGCCAATGCAGCAAATGCAAAGCACGAGTTACTAATAAACAGGAACGCAACTGTTATTTTTGTCAACATTTATAAAGATTTTTATCCTTTTCATTAAACCGTGTTAATCCGTACTACAATCTTTCAACT
>DQCG01000303.1:0-1181 GCA_003533825.1 Phycisphaerales bacterium | reverse complement strand
TGTAATATGTTATGAGACTTTTTTTCAAAAAGGAACTTTTGGCCTTTTGTTTTTCGCCGTAGTGAAGCTTTTCGCCGCCTTCACCAAAAGATGAGGCGAAAAACATTCGCCGGATCTGCAAGAGCCGGCCTTAAATTGTTTGGTTGCGGCTGATCGAAGCCTCGCCAAGTTCATCCGTGCCTGAGTGATTCTCTCGGTGTTTTTCGTGCCCTTCCATGGTGAATTTTTTCACAGGATAATTAGATAAATTTTTTTGAATATCCAATATCGAATAACGAATGTACAATTTTGAAGTTTTGGGATAAATGGTCAAGAGCAATTTTGTTCGTGATGGAACAAAAGGCGTATTTAATGAAGAGTCAGAGTAAAAGCGAAAAACCTACACTGGTTTGCCCAATCGAACTTAGGGACGAAGAACAGGTAGTCCGGTGGATTGCCGAAATCACCGGCCGGGACGAATCGACGATCCGCAACCGTCTGCGCCAGGAGTTCGAGCGGCCCGGCTTCAATGTTGTCCGGGAATTTGCGGAGATATCTCTGGAACCGTATGTCTGGAGCGAGGAACTTGTGCGGTTCTATGAACAAACAGATGCTTTTCTTTACGAGCTGGTTGTGTGGAATTGCAACAGCCTCAAACGCCGCATGAGAAGCTACATTTCGAAATATCTGACCGAACATGAAGGAAGCGGCCGTAATGTTCTTTGTGTCGGTGACGGGCTGGGTGTCGATTCCTTCTATTTGGCCCAACATAGGCAGAAAGTGACATACTTCGAGCTCGAAGGTTTTTCTCATCGCTTCGCGAGCAAGCTTTTCTCTCTTACCGATGCAGAGATAAAGGTTGCATCCGAGCCGCAGCATATACCAACGGAATCTTTTGATGCGGTCGTATGCCTTGATGTCCTCGAACATGTCAGGGACGTTCCGTCTTTTCTTAAGCAGATCACAGCCTATCTTCGTCCCGGCGGAATATTAATTGTTCATGCTCCTTTTTACATGATTCATCCTTCTAATCCAACACACTTAAAGGCCAATCGTATATACAGCGGAAAGCTCGATTTGTATTACGAATGCAGCCTTAAGCTGATTAATGGCAGGTTCTTCTGGAATCCACTTATCTTTGAGAAAGTTTCAGATGATACAAACCAACGCAAGCCTCAACGTTCTGCTTTAGGTATGTTTTC
>DQCG01000344.1:528-16676 GCA_003533825.1 Phycisphaerales bacterium | reverse complement strand
GAGAAGCCTTCACCATCGGTAATGGAGCGCCAGCCGTCTCTGTAGCGGAAGTTATGAATCGTCCTGCCGATGGCATCCTGGAGTTCGATTCTTTCGCTGGCATTGTTCAGCTTGCCTGAGTATTGGCCGGCGATGTTGATATTTCCGCCGTAACGAGATTCAAAGATGCTGCGGTTCTGCACGGCCACGATATGCTCGCCGGGAGTAAGTTCGATGTTCGGAAAGGTGAAATCTACGCCGTTCGTGAAGCTGGCCAGGTTCAGGTTTATTGTTCCCGGGCCGATGTTTGTCAGTTCGATGAACTCTTCGTTCGTGTCCGGCGGGTTATACATTATCTCTGTGATGCGCAGGTTTTCCGCTACCGGCCCTACGGCGTAAACCGCTTCGTTCAGCGCGCTCCATGAATTTCCGCTCAAGACTCGCGCTTTTACATTGACGCTGTGGGGCAGATTAATGGGGCCGGTATATTCCATCACTCCGGGCAAAACGCTGCCGCCGGAGCCGCCTCCGCTTGCGGTAAGCTCGGCCGAGATTAAAAAGTCGGAGCTTGTGGTGGAGGAGTTCAAGCCCTGGATAGCTAACAAATTGTCACCCTGTTTCAGATTGCTTCTAAAGGAAGAAATATCGATGCTCTCGAACAGCACGGCGGCCGAATCGGTATGGGTGCTGCTTGCATAAGAATTCCAGCTCGGGGTGCCGTTGAAATGGCTTCTGGCTACCTCGACACCGTTGAGATAGGCGATAAAACCGTCATCGTACCGAATGTTCAGTGTTATAGAGCTGAATTCGTTGGGATTGCTGTTGATAGTAAATGGGATACGGATATAACATGTGGTTCTCTTCGCGTACATTTGATCCTGTATATCGAGGCTGATGAACTGCTGGTAGCCGGAGGTTCTTTCATATCCGACACCGCCCGGATTACCGGTGCATTGGGACCATGCCTGATCGCTGAAAACGCCGCCGCCTTTCCAGTTATTGCTGATCGAGCCGGTCGGAACGAGTACTCGTTTGTCAGCGTTTTCAGGCACGAGAGTAGTAACTTGCTGTGATATGCCCGGCGAGCGCGGATCGGAGCCGTCGAGGCTGTACAATATTGTGCCGGTTGGAGCGGTCATCGAGAACGCGTTATTTGTTAAAATCGCACCGCCATGCTTATAGTAGCCATTGATGCGAAACACCAGTGCATCTACTCGCGGATACAGACCGCGTGACCTGAAGTGATCAAGCGCTATGTCCTGTCGGGCGGGGAAATACTGGTTGATTATTCGGTCTCTCTCGGGAATCCAGAATTCATTTTTCGTATACAGGTAGTACGGGCCGGAACTGTAGCGATGCACGTCTCTGCGATAATCGCCCCAGCGAGCAGACTCGGCTATCACGGCCAGGTCAAGCTCGTCTGTGCGGTCTGTCCAGCGCCTGATATTATTTTCCGGAGTCAGGACACCACCGTTGAAGTGGTGTTTATGGACACGGTCGCCAAAGCGCACGCGAAACTCCTCGATATCGTCGAGATAATTAAACAATCCCGTCGGATCGGATGACGGTCTTGTGCCGGTCTCGTGAACATTTTCAAGCACGTGCTCTCCGTCCCAACTATAGAAGTGCCAGGGCCTGTTCTCCGAGCCACCGCCGGCCGCCCGCCAGTTGCCGTTATTCTTGAGATCAACATTGCCGGCTGATAAGCACAGGAGAGTCCAATCGATAAAATTGTCCACGTCAAGGACCTTTTGTATCTCGTTCCAGTTGCGACTGGTAACGATGTTTCTCATCCGGTTCCAGGCGGATTTGTCGCCGTCCGTTGCCCTGCCGCCGTTTATTGCATCGATATTTTCTTCATCACCACCGTTATATGCGGCGTAATGTGAGGCGACCGGCCGCTCGTGCAGGTTGTACAGGCCCCAGTATATGCCGTTGAGGTACAGGTGGACGTAAAAGCCCTGCCCCGCATCTGCCTGGCCCATATCGATAAGTGAATCGCGCATCCACTGGTCGCGGATATACTGGGTACGCTGCCGCTGATTGGACGCCCAGTGCGTCCAGGCATTGTTGAAGAAACCTCGAAGCTGGATCGTGTCGAAAGAATTCACGGGCCATTCGTCAAACAGTTTGAAATCGAGACTGGTCGGGCCGTACTGATCCCTGAATCGGAGGCTAAACGAATGCTTGGGGCATTTGTTGGGCCTGCGGCTTTCACCGCCCTGAATACGAATGCCGCAGTTGACCTGGAATTCTTCCATACCGTCCTGAGTAAAGAACTCGGCCGAGACGGGACGTTCCCAATCCTGGCCCCCTGTAATCGAGTGGCCGGTATAGATATATATGCCGCCTGTTTCGGGGTCTTTGTCATGGCTGAAAAGATTATCTTTATCCGTCACGACCGATACGGTTGGTATTGAAAGCAAAGCATCGTCCATCAGATTCGCATAGTCAGGATCGTTATATACTTCCGGATCCATCCCGTAATCCGCGGAATACGTATCGAACCAGGTGCTCGGATAATCCTCGCTAAGCACCTGTTGATGGCTTCGCCTGATCACATCGACCAGAAAAATGTAAGTGTGAGTATCTTCATCAGTAGGTATCCAGCCGGGTTTTACCGCCCTGGCCCGCAGGCACGTAGTGGTGCTGATCGGAATCGGGCCCGTGTAAATTCTGCCGGCGGAGAATCCACGTGCCGTAATCTGATACGGTTCGGTTCCGTCAGTGGTATAATAGATAATAGCATCTTCGGTTTCTGTTGCTATTGTTACGGCGAAAGGTGTATCGTAAAAACCGCGGTTATGGCTGAATTTCGTATCGGCGACCTTGTCTAAATACATATCGCTGTTTGGAGCCTGCGGAGTGGCAATACCGAAGAAACGCAAGTAATCACTGCCGTCGGGGTAACGTCCGTAGGAAATATCGGTAGTCTGGCCTGGGAATGTGATGCTGTCGATGAGAGTATTACCATCGCTGTCAAACAGTGCAATTTGCTCACCACCGGCGTCGAGTTTGAAATTCGCGTGCAGCCCGGCGTCGGTCGTATCGTCGTCGGCCCATATCAAAAGAAAGTCTCCGGCGGCGATGGTCGTAGCGGCAGGATTATTAGCCGGAATCCGCCACTTGGTTGGAGCGGATAGATTGTCCGTCAGGTACATACCGCCGATATTGACGGGATTGACGCCGTAGTTGTATATCTCGATCCAGTCATCATACTGTCCCTGCGGGTCCTGAATCCAGGTATTGTTGGAGGCCATGAGCTCATTGATAACAAGCGAAATATCCGCCGCATGTACTGAACCGGCCGAACCTGTGATCCAAATCAAAATCAAGATGAGTAAGCATGTTGTCGTACTTTTAAGCATTTCTTATTGTTTTCCTAATTATATTTTGTGTGTATTTCTGTTTCCGAGTTCATCGGTCTTTTACGGTATGCTTCCGGGCGTTGGTGGAGCCGCCTGCCAGTTGTCCGGGTCATTGCCGGAATGATATTGATCGGTGAAGATTCTTTGAAGGACGTCGCCGATGCCATCTGCGGCCTCGGGCCAGGGCGATACATCAGCGTAATTCACCTCGTCGGCAATCACCCAGGAAACCGGGTCGCCCGGCAGGTCCGCCGCCTGCGGCATCTCGATAGAGAGCCTTTCACTTGAATTGGAAAGACTGCCCGCCCAGGGACCTGTAATATCGGCTCCGGCGGTTAACCGGCCCGTATCGTACGCGGCGATAAACGCGGCCAACAAGTCGGTCTCCGTGTAAGGATCGAAACCGACCACTATCAATCTACCGCCGGCGACGATTGAAGTATTGCCTTCGAATGTGTAATCGACGGCGCCATCCAGTCGCCAGGGACCTTCGGCATTTTCCAGATAAATCCGGCTTGTCGTGGGATTGTATAACTCGATGTATTCGGCATCGGTATCGTTTGCGGGATGATACATCAACTCGTCGATCACCACATTTATCGCCGGATTGTCATTAGCCCAGTCACGCGAGGGCATCATCCCGAGCCAGTACGCACTGCCGTCCGGGTAACGGCCCAGGGATGCATCAATTAGCTGGCCCTTGAATCTGACGGTGTCAACGACGCGGTCCTCCGATGTACCGGGCAGATAAGAGAGAACCACTTCTTCTCCCGCCTTGTTCAGGCCGAATCCTGTGCCGGCAGGATTATGGAAACCTGTCACCTCGTCGAAACTGGTGAAAGAGCGGCCGGCAATTTCAACCGCCGGGATGGGCCATTTCTTTAGTTCGCCGATATCATCGCTGAGATACCAGTGACGCAGGTCGATATTTTCCGGCGTCGTATTATAGAGTTCTATCCAGTCGTTGGATTCGTGCTGCGGAAGTTGCGGGTCACGAAAGTCGGTATGTGCCATAAATTCATTAAGCACAACGGTGGTTTCCGGCTCGGGATCGGCATGGCCGGGCGAGCCGCCGATGTAATTGCTCGCTCGCCAGTTGTCGCCGTAGTTCAGCGAACCAGCAGGCTCGCCTATCAGTGCCGAATCCAGAGGCACCAGCGAATGGCCGCCGCCATCGGGCGATAAAGGCCAGCCCCGGTTGTCGTTGTACTCGAACTGCACAATCGTAGAGTTCCAGAAATCTTCCAGGGTTATATTCTCGCCGTTATTTGATAATTTACCGGAGTACTCGCCGGCGATCCTGCGGGACAAATCAGTGCCGTAACGCGATATGAAAGCGGCCCGGTTCCTGACCACGAGGACAAACTCGCCTGGCCCGAGACTCGTGATGCTGCCGTTATCGAAATCGAATGTAATACCGTCAACGAAAGAAACAGAGCTCAAGTCCAGGTTTTCGTCGCCGATGTTCATCAATTCGACGAATTCGAACTCTTCGTTATCGGTGGAATCACCCGCAGGCGGAGCGGCGGGATTGTACATGACTTCGGTAATGCGCAGGTCCTCCAAAATGCCCGCCGCGAGCGGCTCACCTGTTACGAACTGAAGAGGAACAGACCAGTGGCTCCATCGGCCGCTGTTATCTTTGAAGCGACTGCGAACCCGGTAGGTGCGCCCCACCTTAACCTCACTGGCGGGTATTTGTACGATCCTGTCGGAAGCATCGGTTATCTCTGGGCTTTCCCAGACTGAATCGATCTCGTATTTACCGGGCTTACTGCTGTAGCTTCGCGGGACGGCGGTAGGCTCGTCTCCCTCGGCAATCTCACCGAACAAACGAACGTCGATGAAGCAATCGGAGCTGTTGGACAGGTAAGAATTTATTACCTGTACAGCGACGACGTTTGTGCCGGAGATAAGATAACTGCCGGGGTCGGATATTGTATAAGACGAAAAGCCGTGGTTCTCGGAACGATTATTGACAGTAGCATCAAAAGGCAGCTCGGAAGAGGGCGCGTTGCCGGATAAAACATGGAAACCGTTGATCCAGATATTGACACCATCGTCGTACCTGACATCCAGCACGAGATTTCCGATTATATCAAGGTCCGTAACCTCGAATTTTTTGCGCAGATACACCGTAGAGTACCTGCCTCTCATATCGCTCAGATTAGTCGCGATGAAAGACTCACCGTAGCCGATGGGCGTATTGCCGCTGAGCCAGCTTGATTCATCAAAATTGACCTGTCGCCACACCGGGCCTCGCGTTGTCGCCGGTTCTCGAGTTCCTTTGAAATATTTCCACCGGGCACCTTCGTCGATCAGAATAATTCTGTCGTTTTGAACTGCAACTTGAGATCCCGGGGCCACCTCGGCAATACGCCATTTCATCGCGGCGAAAGTGCCGCTGCCCTGCGGATCGCTGAAAGGACTCGTCTCGAATGTCAGGCAGTTGATCGGAAAAGTGGACGGACACGTCGCCGTCACGGTCGGCGTGCGCGGAATAGCCGAATCGCCGGAGATGGAATTCATATGACTGCCTCGCTCGACGACGAAATCCTTCATAACCTGAACCATCCCGGCGAAGTCCCGCTGGTAACCGCGATCGACCGCCTCCTGATAGAATCGGCCATGCCCGGCCTTGAACGATGCATCACGGTTGAGATATTGGGGATAGGTTCCGTCACCGACGACCCAGTGATAGTCCCACATGGCCCGGTCGGCTTCAACCATTGAAGGTCCGCCGTCAGGATCGTCGATTATAGCCGCAAAGTCATCGATGAGCTGGTTCGTCTGGTCGGAATTAAACAACAGATCCACAATCTCGCGAACCCGGTTCCTGCAGGCAATATTGATCTCGGAATGGTTGAACACACCGCTCTGGCTGAACGGGTCCTTCATGCCGCTGTAATAACAGGTCCATGTCAAATCAAGGTCCCAGGGCAGTTGCCACCACAAAATGTTTGTTCCCCACTCGTTGGTGTCCGGCTCGGGATTGAGGTAGAAGAAATGGTTCTTGGATGTAATGTCGCCGTGCCAGACGGCGTGATAAATCGCATACAGGCCGTAGTACGATGCAAGGTTCACATTTGTGCCCCACCAGTTGGTTGAAGCTGAGCGGTAATTGTTTCTGAAGTTTAAGACATCGGATTTGTCTGAGACGCCCGTCGGCCCCTGGTTATTAAGTTTGGCACCGTTCGGATAGGCCTGATCCATCTTGTAAAGATTGCCGTCCGGCAGATCGTGTTCATCCAGGAAACGGCCGTCCATCTGCTCGATGGTCATATAGAGCCCCCAGAAATCGCCGTCATACTGGGTTCCGCGGCTGGTAAGCGGTGGATGTGAGGCGTTAAGATTCCCATCTTCATAGCGCTCGTCGATAATTCTGAAATGCAACCAATTCGTCTTTGAAGCGGGAACGCCCGCCATATTGAAAAGCTTGAACGAAAGTGCTTCGAACATCCCCTGCTCGCCGCGCTGCCCGAAGCTGCCCTGCTGGATACACGCGGAGAAATTGAGCTTGTCCCATTTGGTCTTATACTTTTCGCCGTAATCATCGCGAGCCTGGAAACGGTGGCCACGGTTGAAATTAAATTTCCACATGTTCTTGCCCATGGCGTATCTCCAAACGCCGCCGCGGGCACGATAGGTTATGTGGTCGTAAACTTTTCCATCGTAAACCAGCGTNNCCGAACCATTTGTAATCGCTGCCGCCGTATTTTTCGAACCAGGTAGCAGTCTCGGCGTCGGATTTCTTGCTGATGAGATGATACACTGGCAGACTGCTCATCACATCAGTATCGAATTTCACAGCGGCAGTTACTCCGGGCCTGACGGCTCCGTACCAGGGCGGCACCCCATCGTAGACAAAATATGCGAAATTCGGCTGTGGATCATCCATATACGGCACCATAAGACCGCGCCCGCCGTCATCGATGATTGTGATACGGTAGCGCAGAAACCGGCGGTGTCTCTGTAAAGAGCCTGGCAGTTGTACACTATACGTATCGTCGCCGGCGATTTCGTCGCCGGCAAGCCCATCATCGTGCATATCGATACCGAACCAATTTGAACCGTACTGCCAATCATCGATACCTATATAGTTGCCCGGTTCTACAACCTGATAGCTCAGTATAACGTCGCTTACGCCGTCTGAGTCGGTCACCTTGGCAGTAATAGTAACGATCTGATTTGATCTGGGTTGTTTGGGTGAGTGCTTCACCTGGCGGATATGAGGCGGAGTGTTGTCGAGATAAACCGTATCGTTATATGCCATCACTGTGGGATAAGCGGAACGCCAGCTACCGCCCAGATCGTTGTCGCCAAATGGATTTACAAGTTGTATGGAATGTCCGGTGCCCGGCTGATTATCGGGATCGGCGTCGCCAATAGTAGGCCAGGGAAAGCCAAGCTGATAATCGACCCGGTCGACTATCTGACCATCGGCATTATACAGTTCGATATTGTCTCCGTCGTTGCCGAGCTTGCCTGCAAATGGACCGAAGACCAAACTGGGAGGCACGACTAATCTGCCGCTGCTCCATTTTACATTAATCCAGGCCGGATCCTGTGCTACTATAATATAACCTCTGGCAGGCAGTATCGATCCGGCGGGAAACTGGTAAGAAACAGCATTGCTGAAACACCACCCGGTAAGATCGATATCAGCCGGGGTTGTGTTATACAGCTCGACAAACTCTACCAGCTCGGTTTTGACATCCGGATCGTAGTGAATCTCGTTAATCACAACACCGAAATCCGTTTCGGGCAGGTTCTCATCCAAAAGAGCCGTATTCGCCGTATCGACACGGAAAACCCCGGATAAATCGCCCGCCAGACAGCTCTTTTCAATAGTGCCAATCAAAGATAATGCCGCAATAAGGGCGATTAACGAGCTTTCAAAATATCTGAACATCTTTAGTAACCTTCCTCACTGGTGGTTTGAGATACTGAAGTTCATTTAGTAATTTATAACCTATGCTTATTGTACCATATCGGGCATACTTTAGTCAATGACTTTCAGTTGAGACGGAGAAGTGTCAGAATACTGTCGATCTATTGTACCGGCAGTAAAAATCGCGCCGGCTTTATAAACTGAAAAAGGGAAGATATGGCACAACTTTGAGCCAAAACATCGGGATAATTCTCCGGCAAGTTATTACTTGATTTGCGATGTCCGGCAGTATATCATTTGTCGTACTGCCCGATGGCAGTGATTTCTGAAAAGGTTAGTGCAGGAAAAACAAGGCATCTAAATGCGTAACAGGCAATTTTGAAAAAACCTTTGAAACAGTATTAATAAGGAGCGCGGTTATGAGTGATTTAATCAATCGAAGAGAATTCCTGGGTGCAAGTGCGGCAGGAGCGGGAGCTGTGATAATGGGCACACAATTGGCCAATCAATCCGCAGCGGCCGGCCAGGCCGGAGAATGGCCGCCAAGGTTGCCCGCTGTGAAAATCTACAAGGTCTATATCGGCAGAACCGGTGGGATTTACCTGTCAAGACCAAAGGATGAGATTGCCAAATTTGATAAATATCTCGCCGGCATAGAACGCAAACTGGGCGACGTCAAGTTCACTGGCGGCGAGCTGGTTCCCCCGACCGAGGTGGAAAAGATTCTGCCCAGGCTGAGAGATGCCGACGGCGTTCTGATATTCCACCTGTCCGGCCACGGCGGCGGTGCGCCCAAGGCGGCGATGGACCGAATCATCGACGTCGGGCTGCCCACGGCGGTATTCTCCCAGCCATTCAGCGGGCACGGCTGGATGTATTTTCCACAATGGCAGAAAGACGGCAAGAAAGTAATTCTGCTGCCGACCAGCGACTTCAGCGAGATAGATCGAACCGTCGGATTAATGAGGGTCGGGCCGCACCTGCGGAAAACACGCATCATCGTTGTGCGTGGGCCACAGGGGACAGCCGCGGCTTGCTCTGCCGAAATGGTCAAGAAACGCCTCGGCGTTGACGTGATTCCGATTAGCGTCGAGGAAACCGTCAAAGCCCACCAGGCCATCGATATTAAGGCCGCCGAAGAGGAAGCAAAGAAATACTGGATCAGCAAGGCCAAGAAAATCGTCGAACCCTCCAGAAAGGAAATCATCAATTCGGCACGCTTCTACCTGGCGATGAAAGATATGATGATCAAGCACCGGGCACGTGCCGTCACCAGTTCAAACTGTATGGGTGGGCCGGCCAAAGGCTGTCTGACGTTTAGTAAACTCAACGACCTCGGACTTGTCGGGGCCTGCGAGGGAGATATGGACTCTACCCTCACGATGCTGATGTTCAACTATGCGTTCGGTATCCCGGGCTTTATCACCGATCCGGTCTTCGATACGTCCGAGGATGCACTGATACACTTCCACTGCACCTCGGCGACGAAGATGGACGGGCCCGACGGCAAGCGTTTGCCATTCAGCATCCGGACACAGAGTGACAGCGAGCGGGGAGTCTCACTGGATGTGGAGAACCGCATCGGGCAAGATGTCACCTGTGCTAAGTTCATCAACCTCGACTCCATGCTGATCTCGACCGGGAAAATCTATAAAATTACCCACGATGAGCTCGGCTGCCGAACCCAGTTCTGGACCAAGGTCGACGATGCCCGCAAGATGTACCACAACTGGGGCGCAGGCATCCTTAAGGGCGGCACGATGGCGCTGCTGCACCGCGCGGTCTTCTACGGCGACCACATGGATGACATGAAGAATCTCGGCGTCCTGATGGGATTCAACATCGTCAAAGAAGGATAATCTGTTAAAACAGAACCGCACAGGAGTAGCAGCCTTGCGCAGTAATAACAAATTGTACGGCAAAGAATGATGAAGCCGAAAATTCTGCTCGTGAATCCGCCGATCTATGATTTCGCGGCGTATGATTTTTGGCTCAAGCCATACGGTCTGCTTAGCGTTGCAGGCTATCTGCGCGGCCAGGCCGCTTTCAAACTGTTCGATTACCTCGATCGGGCGAATCCCTTTATGCAATCGCAGAAGGGATTCGAATCCGACCGGTGGGGCCGAGGCCGGTTTTACTGCGAACGTATCCCAAGTCCGCCGGTATTGGAAGCAATCCCCCGCTACTTTAGGCGGTTCGGCCTGCCTCGCAGCATGTTCACCGATTTCCTGGCCGGAGAGGGAAAGTTCGATTTCGTTTTAATACAGACAACAATGACTTATTGGTACAAGGGCCTCGAAGAAGTTATTGAAGACGTTCGCCGCACCTGCCCTCAGGCGAAAATTATTTTGGGCGGCAACTACGTAACGCTCTGCTGCGACCACGCACAGACATTGGGAGCGGATTTGCTGGTAAATGGCACGAACCTTGAACCGCTCTGGGAATATTTGGCAATCCCTCCGGACGTGCAGCAGCCGGCCTTGTGGGAAGTTTATGATAAGCTGAATGTCGGCGTGCTGAAACTCAGTGACGGCTGTCCCTTCACCTGCACCTACTGTTCGGTGCCGAAGGTGTACGGTAAATTCAAGCCTCGATCGCTCGACCGCTCTTTGGCGGAATTGGAGCTATTATGCCGGCTTGGAGTCGAGAACGTCGCTTTCTATGATGATGCCCTGCTGTTCGATGCGGATAAGGTCATTGTCCCGTTTCTGAATGAACTTAGAAAGCGAAATATCAAAATTAATTTCCACAGCCCGAACGCCCTCAACGCGCGTTTTATCACCGGAGATTTAGCTGAGCTTATGGTACGGGCCGGCTTTCAGACGTTCTATCTGGGCTTCGAGAGTGTCTCTAAACAGTGGCAGAAAAAAACCGGCTCGAAGGTTTTTTCCGATGAGCTTGAAAAGGCCGCCCGATATCTGATTGATGCCGGGGCCGAGCATGAAAACATCACGGCCTACCAAATCCTCGGCCATCCGCATATTGATATTCAGCAGCTTGAAATCTCGATGCGTTTTGTCAATAGTCTTGGCATTCGGGGAATGCTGGCCGATTTCTCGCCGATTCCCGGCACGCCCGACGGTGAATACTGCCGCAAATGGGTTGACCTGGACGAACCGTTAATGCACAACAAAACCGCATTCCCAATCATCCTTTTAGGCTTCGACGAAAGCAACCGTCTCAAAGACCTCCAGCGAAAACTCAACCATTCGCTGCTAACTTAACAGGCAAATTGATTTTAACAACCCAATTTGGTATATTTGCGGATTAATTTCAAATTCCAAATTTAATATCTCAGATTATGACGTGATGGATATAAGCTATGGCAACTTACAATTCGTTTGAAGATTTGCCGGTATGGAAAACCGCTAAAGAACTTAGTATATTAGCCTATAAAACTACGGCCGAAGGAAAACTAAGAAAAGATTATGGTCTGAAGGATCAAATCCAAAGAGCCGCTGTTTCAGTATCAAGTAATATCACAGAAGGTTTCGAGAGGGGATCGAAACGGGAATTCATTCAATTTCTATACATAGCCAAGGGTTCTTGTGGCGAGCTTCGCTCACAACTTTATATTGCGAAAGACCTCGGCTATTTAGATAATGGTGTTTCCGATAATCTTATCAAGTCTGCCTATAATACTTCAAAACAGATAAGCGGATTTATCAAATATCTGAAGAATTCTCAATTCCCAGGTGATAAATTCAAGACATAGCAATCTTAAATCTGAAATCTGAGATCTGAAATATTAATATGAAATTACTTGTCAAAAGCTTCGGCTGCCAGATGAACAAGCTGGATACGGCACTGGTGACTTCGGCGCTCGAAGATGCCGGATTCAGCCTGACCGAAAGCGTTAAAGAAGCCGACGTTGTTCTGATAAATACCTGCTCGGTGCGCGAGCATGCCGAGCAGCGGGTGCTTTCGCACATGGGACATCTCAAGCACATCAAGGAATCCCGCCCGGATCTGGTGGTCGGCGTCATCGGCTGTATGGCCCAGCGGCTCGGCGATAGACTGCTCGAACACGAGGCGGTCAATATCGTCTGCGGCCCGGCGGAAATACCGCAGATAAAGGAGCTTATCACAGAGGCCTTGAAAGAAAAAAAGAAAAGCCTGGCGGTAACGAAAAAGATCCGCCGGAAGGCTCCTGATGAAAAAAGTCAGGCGCTCGAAGAATTCGAATCGGCCTACGGTATCGAGGACGAATCAATCCCGGCACAGGCTTTTGTCCGGGTTATGCGAGGCTGCAACAATTTCTGCTCGTATTGTGTCGTGCCCTATGTCCGCGGGCCGGAAGTGTCCCGGCCGCCCGAAGCAATAATCGAGCAGATAAAGAAATTGGCGGACCACGGTGTCAAACAAATCACGCTCCTGGGCCAGACGGTTAATTCGTACAAATACAAAAAAGGCGAAAAGACCTGGTCCCTGGCGGACCTGCTCGATGCGGCGGGTAATATCGACGGCGTCGAATGGCTCCGATTCGTGACAAGCTATCCATCCGAGGAATTCTTCGACGAGATTATGCAGGTTATGGCCGGCTCGCCAAGGGTCTGTGAGTATCTGCACATGCCCGCTCAGAGCGGTTCGGACAAAATCCTGCACGCGATGAATCGCAACTATACCGGCGCCTGGTATCTGGAACTTCTCGACCGGGCAAGAGCGATTGTGCCCGACGTCTCAATTGCGGGCGACTTCATCGTCGGCTTTCCGGGCGAAACGGAAGAAGATTTCCAGGCCACTGTGGATATGGTCGAAAAGGCAAGATACAAAAACGCTTTCATTTTCAAGTACTCGCCCCGGCCCGGAACCGCCTCGGACAAACGATTGCAGGATACTGTTAGCGCCGAAGTCAAGCAGAGGCGAAACGTAGAACTTCTCGCCGTGCAGGAAAAAATAAGCGATGAACTCAGCCGGGACTTTCTGGGCAAACAAGTTAAGGTCCTGGTAGAAGGATTGAGCAAGAAGCCGCATCTAAATTCCATTGAGGGCGGTGGAAATCCGCAGTTGGTCGCCCGGACGGCAACAGATTATATCGTCGTCTTCAACGGACCGGTGTCACTGGCCGGCCAATTCTCAGATGTAAAAATTACGAAGACTTCACCGCTCACGCTTTTCGCCGAACGCGTCTAAACTGCCCTGAATATCTTATTTTCCGAATAGTGTCGACGGCATCTGGACAATGCAGAAATAGGCAAATACCAAAAACGCGATAACTAATCCGACTGCAAATATCCAGTTCGGCTTGAGCACTCTCGCCGCTTCGGCACTGAGCAACTTGGGCATCACTACGAACAGGCCGACCGCCACCAGGATCGCCTGCATAGGAGTCAGGAGCAGGCCGTCCAGCAACGCGGCGAACTGCACGAGGATCACGGGTTTTTCTTTGAAGCAAAAAACGATAACCATGTTCGCGCACAAAAAGAAGAGCAAAAACAGCCGGAACTGCCATTTCCACGTGAGCTTTTTGTTGAAACCCGGTATGCAGATTCGGCAAGAATCGGCCAGCAACCTTGGCCAGCCGGCCAGTTGGCCGATCTGTGTGGAAATCAGCGCCGCCGCTCCTGCTAACATGAACAAAAAGCCGCCCCACGATCCCCATCTCGACGAGAATACCATCGAGAGTTTAATAGCCACGTCCGGGCCTTCGGGTGCGATTTTCTCAGGCCCAAGAACACCGGAGCCGGCGATGAAAAACGCCCCTGTCACCACGATCCCGATTACCACGGCCAGAGACGAGTCGATATATAGCACCCGGCACCATCCCTTGATTTTTTCCGCTGCGCCGCGTGTCATCGATCGCAGGCTCGCCACGTCGGCGGCTCTGCCGTAGCCTCGCCCCGCCGCGGCTCCATAGCCTGCTCCGAGTACCCAGTATGTGTACCAGACCTGGCTGGCAAAGCCGCCCGCGCCCCAGCCTAATAACGGCAGGATTTCTTTCCACGGATTGTCACTGACATTATCCATGGAAGCAGCCCATTCGGGCACTGCCGGCACATTGAAAGTCAGACTCTTCAATAATGCTCCAACACCCGGAAAGACGTGGGCTGCTACGTATAGCACGCCCAGGACAACAATCAATACGAGAATGCTCATTACGATTTTGAGTACGTTGAAGAGGCCCGACCAGACGACTGCTACAGCGACAATTGTCACTGCCCAGCCGCACAGACCGGGGAATATACTTGTCATCGACTCCGGGATCATCTCGGCGGGAAAAAGACTGCTGACGAACACGCCCGCCGCCGTTACGACCGCCCCGATGGAAAACGTGCCGGCTAAAAACTGGACAACCAGAACAACCCACACAGCCCAGTGCTTCGGCCCCGGCATTCGGTTGAACATATCGATCATCCCTTCGCCCGTGCAGACGGTATAGCGCGCCCCGCTCATGCCGATCCAGAACTTCAGGAATATCCCTACGACAATCGCCCAGAGCACCGCCGTGCCGAGAATCGCTCCGGTGCGGGTCGCCAGGATGACCTCGCCCGAGCCGATGTATTCGGCCGCCCAGACAAAGGACGGCCCCACAAGCGCGAATGCTGCAAGGCCGATTGGCGGTTTTTTGATTGTCATCTCACTACTGCTTTTAGTGTCTTCTTTCATACGTATTAATCCCTTTATACGTGATTTTCAAAGCCAGCGTGTTTTTGTCTTGCCAGTAACTTACTTGCACAAAATCATCCTGTCCACAGATTTTTGTAAGTCGCAGCGAAATGATCAATCGAATGTTCTTAGTCTGTCACCGTTAATTCCGCTTTGCGAACGGAAAAGCAATCGTCGCCGGAAAAGAGCAGGTAGCAGGTTTTGCCGTCGCCGCTGATCCACTTAGTGGGAAAAGAGCTTGTCTCGCCCGGGCCGACGTCCCAATCCTGCGTATAATATACAGTCGTCCAGGGCCCCCAGGGCTGCGGGGCGTCATAAATACCGAAGCCGCCCTGGAAGCGAGTACCCTGCAGGTGCCTGCTGGCCGGCAGAACCTGGCACCAGAGATATCGCTTCAGCCCTCGGTTGTAGCTGACCTGCGAACGATAGCAATTGTCTGGATTGACAAAGACAGCGCCCCTTTGACGGATGTTTTTGGTCCAGACGGGACCGCCCTGCTCGTCAAGACCTTTGAAGAATTTATACGAGCCGCGATTTCTGATTTCATTCTTCGCCGCACGTGCCATTACAAACCGGTCGACAGGTTCGTAGGCACTGTCGGAATCGTCCGAGTAGATATAAACGAACTGATCCGTCGCTCCGGCGTAGTTTCTGCCGAAGTTCAAAAACGTCGGGGCGCCGAAGCTTGTTTCGAACTTCCAGCCGGACCACATCCAGCTCTTGCCGTGGTCTGTGGACCATGCGAGTTGAGAATTGCCGGTATTGCGAACGAGCATATAAAGCACGCCGTCAAGCATGAGCATGCCGCTGGCCTTTGCGCCTTTGGCCCCCTGCCCCAGGCGCTCACCGGTCTTCGTGCGGATGTTGACTCCTTTGAAATTCGGCGGCAAGCCGGTGATTTTCGCGATACCGAGACTGAGCTTTTCTTTCGTCTTCGGCTCGAATCCCCAACCGTCACCATAGGCGGTGTATTGGTTGTCGTCATCGGCCCAGGTGATGGGCCAGTTGTCGCTACCAGACGCTTTGCGGATAATCTCATCGGCCGGCGCCCATGCAATCTTCTTTATCATGTCGCTGGGCGGATAAGGCGGGCCGGCGACGGCATCCATGACGGGATTGAACAGAAACCGCTCAATTCCGGCCCAGAATCCTTCGCCTTTTGAGCTGTCAAACAGATTTGAGCCGTTCCGCACGATGATAAGGTCCAGGCTCGGGACGACCAGCATCACCTGGTTTCCGGCCCCCGCGCCCGCAAAGGCATCGCGAGGCACCTTTGACCATACGCCGTCGAAGTTTGTCCACCA
>DQCG01000344.1:0-469 GCA_003533825.1 Phycisphaerales bacterium | reverse complement strand
TCGCGGGCTGGAAGCCCGCGACACCCGGTCGGGCAAAGGCGTGCCTGCGTATCTGACAACCTCTTCGACCCACTTCGAATCAACGAGCTGTCGGCCCTGCCAGTTACCTTTTCGCAGCATGAGCCGACCTACCCGCGCGACCGCTCGTGCGGTGTAACCGCCGCCGCCCCAGTTGGCGACGAGGTTCAGACCGTTTACTTCGAAAGTCTTGCCGTACCCGATAGACCAGTCACTGTCTTTTACACCGATGGGCCTCATAATTCTCTGCCGCAGTAGCGTTCGGATGTCGGTGTGTTCTGTGCCCTTTAATGCGGCCGTGACGGCGTACGAAAGCAGCGCCATGCCGGGATTGCTGTAGGCGTATTGACTGCCGGGCTCGAATATAACCGGCGCTTCATCCCGTGAGACTGTGAAAGGGTCGGGGTCCTGCTTCCAGAACTGCCCTTTCCAGCCGGGCAGCTCGAAATGG
>DQCG01000446.1 GCA_003533825.1 Phycisphaerales bacterium | reverse complement strand
GGCTTTACCCTAATCGAGCTTCTGGTAGTAATCGCTATTATCGCCGTCCTGATGGCGATTTTAATGCCCGCTCTGAATCGAGTCAAAGAGCAGGGCCAACGGGCGACCTGCCTGAGCAATCTCAAGCAGTTGAC
Source organism: Phycisphaerales bacterium (assembly GCA_003533825.1). Taxonomy (GTDB): domain Bacteria; phylum Planctomycetota; class Phycisphaerae; order Sedimentisphaerales; family Anaerobacaceae; genus JAFGPJ01. The sequence goes on along the minus strand of DQCG01000446.1, from coordinate 2,575 downwards.
TCTGGCGTGGATTATGTACGCCGATGAAAACGATGATAAACTCGTTAACGGCGATACAGGTGAGTACAGTATACATCAGAACGAGACTCCCTGGGTACTTAAAGACTGGCAATCAGGCATGACTGTCAGAGATAAGGAAATGGCAATCCGCAATGGAGCCTTGTGGTCTTACACCAAAGACTTGAAACTCTACAAATGCCCGACTGTTAATAAGATCGTTCGCGGAGGAAATATGGAAGATATCTTGCGAACGTACTCTGTGTCCGACTCGATGAATTGTAAAAACTGGCCCGATATGAACGCCAATATGATCAAGAAAAGACTGGACATCAAGAACCCGGCTTACAGAATAGTCTTTCTTGATGACGGCGGTACAATAACTTCCGCTCTCGGTGGCTGGACGGTCTATGTAACGGAAGAAAGATGGTGGGATCCGCCGCCGGTTCGACACGGTGACGGAACGAACTTCTCTTTTGCAGATGGGCACAGTGACTATCACAAATGGAAAGACCCGCGTACAATCGAGTTCGGCAAGCGGGTGCCACCGACAGCCTTCTCTGAAAACCAGCCCGGCAACGAAGACCTTCGCTGGGCCGCCCTGGCTGTGTGGGGTGACGATGCGAAATAACGATAACTCTATTTAGCTATGCTCTTAACAAGCAAATAGACAGCATTATTAGAGGTAAATACCCGCTTACTCACGGGGAAGTACTGTTTTTATGCTTAATTGTCTATTGAGAGTCTGCAACTGAACGACAGAATAAGAAGAGGAGCTTTTTATGTATAAATCCAAAGGTTTTACGTTAATAGAATTATTGGTGGTCATTGCCATCATAGCGGTATTGATGTCAATTTTAATGCCGGCACTACACCGGGTTAAGAAACAATCTCGAACCGTGGTCTGCCAGGCCAATCTCAAGCAGTGGGGCACCATTTTCGCGTTGTATACGGATGACAACAACGGCAATTTCCCCGAACGCAGGAGCGGCAGCAACGCCTACGGGCGATGGATGGACTCGATGCGGGATTACTATATTACCGCCGAAGACATCCGTTGCTGCCCGGTAGCTCATAAAGTCGCCAATCCGGAAATGATAGACGGGATCGATTGGTGGGGCAGTACGACAACGGCCTGGGGTAAGGTTCCCCCCTGGGATTCCGGAGGACAGCGTACTATAGGCTATTACGGCAGCTACGGGGTTAACGGTTATATCTATGTGCCCATTGGTGATACAGTTTATGGTATATCGTCTAAAGGATTCTGGAGAACCATTAACGTCAAGGGCGGCAGCGATATCCCAATGTTCCTGGATAGCTATTTCTGGTGCGGATGGCCGCAGGCTACCAATACCCCGCCGGAATTCGACGGCTGGCAAGAGCGAAGTGACGCCAATGCGATGAACCGTTTCATGCTCAACCGCCACGATGGATTCGGAGCCGCCGTCTTTATGGACTATCACGTACAAAAAATCGGGCTAAAGGAATATTTTACACTTAATTGGCATCGCGGCTTTAACAGAGCCAATGCCTGGACGAGAGCCGGCGGCGTCAGGGCCGAAGACTGGAGTAATTACGGGAGCGGCTGGCTGGCAAACTATAAAGACTACTGAGAAAACTCCGATATATTAAAAAGTGAACAAATAAGTACTTTCTTGACGAACTCATTTTTATAGGATTCTAAAAAGCAAAGTAATTAAAAAATATTGAAGGAGTATCAGGATGAGCGAGCAAAAAAGAGGATTTACCTTAATAGAACTTCTGGTGGTTATCGCTATCATTGCAGTGTTGATGGCGATACTAATGCCGGCTCTACAGAGAGTAAAAGAGCAAGCCAGGGAAATAACCTGCCGGGCAAACCTGCGGCAATACGGACTTGTACAGGCCATGTATCTGGATGACTATGACGACCGCTATCCTTATTCATGGACCTCTCTCGTTGCGAATGAGCACCCTGTTGGTGGGTATGAGCGTTACTGTCGATGGCACGACCCGAGATATCCGCCCGACGGTCCATTGTGGGCTTATCTCAAACTAAAGAAAGTGAATCTCTGCCCCTCGTTCAAAGTCATTGCCAAGTCCGAGGGCACAAGACATCCCAGCCACGACCCTTCGATCCCGGTTATTCCTCAATACAGTTACAGCATGAATTCCTGGTTAGGCTCTAAAGCGGGAGACCCCGGCGGTTCTTCTCGAACAGACTCCAACGGACGTGGCGGAGTTCATAAACGTTCCGAGATAACAAGAGCTAAATCGGAGGTGTTTTTCTTCGCGGAAGAGAATATGTGGGGCAGGCCGGGCAATTCCAACGTGCTCAACGACAATGCCCTGTGTCCCGACGGACGCGACTGGTTTGGTACTTTCCATAGTGCAGCAAGTGCCGACCTCAACACCGGCACAATCAATGCTGTTTTTGTAGATGCCCATGTCGAAGAAGTGCGATCAGCCCTGGGTCCTGATGGTGAGGACATGGGAAAAGAATTCGGCATGTTCGAGAAATTCGGCTGGCCCAACAAACAGCCGTTTAAATAGTCTTGATTCTCGCTGCTCGATTCTCGTCGAGCATCCAACGCCGGGT
>DQCG01000356.1 GCA_003533825.1 Phycisphaerales bacterium | reverse complement strand
GCAGGGCTTATCCTCGAAAAGCCCAATTGCAGTACCTTCGACCCCGGAGATAGCCATCCATTGGTCTGTTCTGTCTTTAAGGACTTGCTCGATAGTTCTCTCCGGCATACGGCCTCCTTTCTCAAGCTCGCCGACACCGCGCCGCGAACAGCCGACAAGACTTNNAGACTTCCTGCTGTACACATGACTCCAATGCTCAACAGGACAAATGAAATGCGTGTAATCATCGATAGATTTCGATCCTACCCGCCCTTGAAAAAAGCAGACTAATCTTGCACTTCTTTTGTCAACGGCATAACAATGACAAACACATTCGCCGGTCGCTACACGTCTTGCATCCGTTCAGAGATTTTTCCTATGGCGATTTGATTTGCCATCAATAGTAACACGCAATTGAGTAAGCACCTCATTAATCGGATTGGCGATAGTGTAACTCGAGCTACCGGCAAACAGCAACCCGACGGGCTTGCAATTCGAATCGCCCGTCACAACAAGCGACCCGGAATCGCCACCGTCACTGAAGGTGCCTGGTGAGATTACGATCTGGTTGACAAAACGTGCCGTGCCGGAATCATAGCCAACTTTGACCGCAACATTGACGTAAGTTACAACTCCACTCGTCAGGCCAGTCGTCCGACCGTACTTCTGGACAGCCATGCCCAGATCGGCGAAGACTGTTTCTGTGCTTGGTGTCCCGTACCCGACATCATCTGGTGTTGCATTGCCAAGGTCGTCTGTCGAACTGAGGGCAATGGCCGCGTCTATCTCATTATATGCACGTGGATGAAAAATGATATCCACGTAACCTGCGAGAGTGCCAATCGCATCATCTGGATCCACACCACCATCATATGCACCTGGTTGTAGCACGTTATCACCTATGGAGGCTCTGTTCTCATCTGCGTACACGTGGTTATTGCTGAGGGCATAGACATTTCCAAAAATATCTTTTACCCTGCACCCGATTGTCCCGGCGGTTATATCTGGGTGGCCGGTAGAAACCCCTATCGGGACCGGCCGCTCGCACCAAAGTTGGGGCTTTTCCGGAGGCTGGTTCGTTGTGTCTGAAGCCGTGTTGGAATAGTCTGAGTCACCTTCGCTATTGTATGCACAAACACGGTAAGTGTATTTCGTCAAAGGTTCGAGGCCGGTATTGCTGTAGGTGTTTTCGCCCGCACCAACAGTCGCTATCTCGACGTACGAAGTTTCAATCAGGCGCTCTATGCTGAATCCTGTTTCGTTGTCAGAATTGTCATCCCAGATCAAGTCGATCTGACTGCTACTGACAGCGTTTGCATTGAGATTACTTGGAGCTACTGGAGGATGTACAACTCCGCCCTCCGTTGTGGACGAGGCCTCATTGGAATAGCCTGACTCGCCGAAATCGTTCTCTGCCGTCACTACATAATAGTATGTTGTCCCCGTAGCCAAGCCACTATTAGAATAGTTACTCGATGACAAGTCTTTGGCCAAGGGATTGGCCAGATTATAACCACCAGAGCTTGTAGCACAATACACGTTGTAGGTAACTCCAGGCTCACGATTGTCCTTCCAGTCCAGGTCTATCTCACTCTCGCTAATAGCCGTTGCCGTCAAGACACGCGGTGCTTTTGGGGGCCTGTTCGTGGGAGGTTTCAGGGCATAGATTTTCCCACTGACAACTACTTTTACCGGGACGCCCTCAAGGTTTCTGGGAATGCCGGGAACTGCCGGTCCGGCTGTAAAAACTGCGATTGCAAGCCGGCCATTCTCATCGAGACCGATGGCTGTGCCTTCGACGCCTGTGAGTGCCATAAGTCTATCGGTGTGTAATTCCTGTACTTCTTTGACGCGTTCAAAAGCATCTGCACTGCGCCCCTGGGCCATTACAGCAACGGAAAGAGCCAAAAGGCCGAAAACCACCACAGCTACTAATAGTAATTTGCAAAATAGTCGTCTGAACATGATTCAACCCTTTCTGTTTGAGACATTCAATTCTGCTTTAAAATCTAAGCTTAATAACATTATCGAAGCTTTAGCTCAATTGTATCAGTAAAAATGACAGATTTTGGTGTATCTCCACTTTTTCACTTCAAACTATAGTTACATCTCGTTATGATTTGACGGGATAATTATGCAAAGTCATTCAGTCTCATTCACACCGGCACCTCCATAATAAATATACGCGAAAATTCCCACCCCATATAAAAAAACCTGCTGAATTTGTAAAATATCAGGTTAAGGTGTAAAAGTCAACGAATTTATCCACAAGATCCCCACTATTGAGAATTATCCGGCTAACTTGCATAAAAAGAAGACTTTAGAACGGTCGTTTGTTTAATGGAAATAATCTATCGAAGCCGAGCGGTTTTCAATACCCGGATTTATTACCGATGTTGTCTTTCGAGATCCCGATCAGGTCAGGAATTTTAAGATGATATGTTCGTAGTGCTCTACTGCCTTTTCAAGGTCGGCGACGTCGATATATTCATCCGGCTTGTGACAAAGGTGGGGCTTGCCCGGGCCGAAGATTACAACTGGGCAGCCCAATGAAGCGAAATAAGGGCCGTCCGTAGTATAGCCGACGGCTTTGGTTTTATTAATATCAATAGCCGAGCAAAAAGCCTTTACAAATTCGCCATTATTATCAGTTTCCAATGACTGCATCTGTCGCAGGACAGAAATCCCTGCTTCAAAGTGGGTATTTTCGGCTTTCAGCTTTGCGAAGATTCCTTCCAAATCGCCGATAATAGCATCATGATTCTGCCCGGGCAGAGTTCGGATATCGATTCCGATGCTGCACTTATCCGGCACAACGTTCATCGTTTTACCGCCGGCGATTGTATTGATGCTCATCGAGCATGTGCCCAACAGTTTATGCGGTTCTGTTTTAATTTCGTAATTTTCCAACTCATTCAAAATCAGCCGCATCGAGCCTATTGCGTTCACGCCCAGTTGCGGGGCCGAGCTGTGGGCGGCTTTGCCTTTGGTCGTAAACTCAAGCCACAACATCCCGCGATGGGCGGTAACAATCTCGAAATCCGTCGGCTCAGGGATGACCACGCCTGCAAGCTCCGGCAGCCAGCCCCGGTCATCTACAAACCGTTTGGCGCCGGCGCTATCGGTCTCTTCGCCGGCAACGGCTGAGAAAATGATATCGCCCTGCAGCTCGACGCCGGAATCGACGATTCGCCTGATAGCGGTAACAGCCGCGGCGGTTCCGCCCTTCATATCCACGGAGCCTCTGCCATATATTTTGCCATCGCTTTCAA
>DQCG01000247.1:9870-12515 GCA_003533825.1 Phycisphaerales bacterium | reverse complement strand
GGGATTGATGTTTGGGACGGTCATGGCCAAAGTTCCCGAAATGCTCGACGATCAGGCGATCTGGAAGCCGGAATGGGCGGGGTACGGATTCCTCCGAGAGTATGGGCATGATACTCTTTCAGGCGCAATTAGAAACGCGAAAACAGTGACAGTCGCCTCCGAAGAATTGGATGGCCGGCAGGTTTACAAAGTTGATTTCGTTTTGACCGGTGAAAAGGAAAAGTTTGTCGATCACACCGGCAAAACGAGGTGGTTCACCAAGGACGGCTTCTTTGTCGCCTGGCTCGCACCGGATAAGGGCTTCCGGCCTATAAAACTCGAAAGTTTAATTGGCGAAGGCGGTGACGTAATCAGTTCCTGCATCGCATCGGATTTTCGTCAGGTCGGTCCCGCTCTCTGGTTCCCGTATCGTCTGGAAAGATTAAACGCTGATAAGAGTCGGGGCCGTGTGATTACATTCGAGGATGTCGCGATTAACGAAGATGCTACGGTGACATCTCGATTGAAGTTCCCGCCCGAGACGGTTGTAACAAACGAGATATGGCAGGTCAGATATCAGGTCGGAGGAGGTCTCTGGTCCGTGCGGCTTGGTGGCCTGCCGAAAACATCCACGCCGTACCTGGCGATTGGTTTGCTCTTGATATCGGGTATCTCATTATTGATTTATGGTAAATGCCGCCGGGGCAGACAGGTGACGGATAAATAGGACCACATGCAGCAATTCTCAAGTCGCCGAAGCATCTTTCGGAAAATGGGGCGAATAGAGCATGCGATCTTTGCGGATAGTCAGTTTACCGCCGGAGACAAACTGCTCGCCGCGTTCGGAAAGATGCTCGATCATTCGCTGCCGCCATTGGCGCAGCGTGTTTTTACGCGCCGGTTCGACGGATAAATTGTGCAATTCGTTCGGGTCGTTGGTCAAATTAAAGAGTTCTTCCCTGCCGTCGAATGCGTAATAGATATATTTGACCTTGCCGTCTGTCAGGGCGTTCCAGTGGTCCTTGTTGTAGCACATCGAATGCTCAAGGTCTATAAACCGGCGCCAGTCTTTCGTATTTCCGCGTACCAGCTCCAGCAGGCTTTTGCCGTCGAGATGGTCCGGAACGGGCGCTCCGGCCGTATCGAGAAAAGTCGGCAGCACATCACGCAATTCTGTCGGCTGCGGCAGCGATTTGCCCCGCTGATGCTCCATGCCCATACTTTTGGGCCATCGCAGCAGCATGGGAACGTGGGCCGAGCCTTCGTAGGCGTAGGTCTTTCGCCACAGGTGATGGTCGCCGAGCATGTCGCCGTGGTCGGAGAAGAAAATAATCAGCGTGTCGCCATACATGCCGCTTTTTTTAAGTGCGGCGAGGATTCGCCCTATTTGCTCGTCGATGAACGTAATCGAGCCGTAATAGGCCCGGCGGGATTCTTTGGCCTGATCTACACCCAAATCGCCTCGCCAGAGACTCGGCTTCGGCGGATCATTATGCGGGCTGTAGCGAGCCGCCCAGTCGCCAACAACCGGTGCCGGCATCTCATCTTCGTCATACATATCGATGAATCTTTGCGGCGGGTCGTAAGGGCTGTGCGGCCGGGCAAAGGATACCTTCAGCATAAACGGTTCGGATCGCTCGTATTTTTCAATGAACTCAACCGCTCTGTCGGCCGTCCAGGTTGTCGGGTGCAGCCGCTCCGGCAGGGCGTATGCCTTCCCGCGATAATCGTTCCAGCCAATGCCGGTCGCATCCGGATCCATCTCCGGCGCCTGCTCTTTGAACCATAAGCGGTAATCGCTAACGAATCCGGGGCTCTGGACACGGCCCGATTCGTCGAGCAGTATCTTATGATAGCCGCGAAGCCTTCTTTGCGGGAACCAGTGCATCTTACCGATGCCGTGCAGGTAGTAACCGGCGTCGCGCAGCGCGCCGGGCAGCTCGAACGGATATTTGCCCGCGACTCGTCCGTATCCGATCATGCCGTGATGCCACGGCGATAGTCCCGTCAGGATTGCACTGCGCGCCGGCGTACAGCTCGGCGTGGAACTGTATGCATTCGAGAAAACGACGCCGTCTTTGGCAATAGAATCCAAGTGGGGCGTCTTAATCACGGGATTTCCAGCGCAGCCCAGGCAGTCGCCCCGTTGCTGGTCGGTCATCAGAAAAAGGATGTTGGGTTTTCGCTGATGTGTGGCAGACTCAAGGCCGAAGGCTTTGGGGATGGCAGAAGTCAGGGCAACCATTCCCAAGCTGCGCTTGAGGCTGCCACCCGCCGGGACTAAGAGAGTGCTTTTGAGAAAGGCCCGGCGTGTTACCTTAAATCGACTCTTGCGGTTCATAAGAAACTCCTTATTCACTGATATTTCCAGCATCGGGGCGATATACCTGTAATCCTCAATTCAATCAGAATATCAAATCTGCGGTATAGATGCAAAACCTGACTCAATATTTTCATCCAAAAGCCGGCGAACAGCAGCAAATTATAGCTGAATATTGTTGCTGATAATAAAAAGCTATACTAAAATGCCGTTAAAGCGGCCGAGCGAAAGGAAATCTTATGGCGTTGGCTTCGGATGAAACCTTAAAGCAGTTTGCTGACAAGCTCGAAAAATGGGCGGAGAATTTGTCTTACAGCACCTCCCCGGCCAAAAATTTATGGGTGGA
>DQCG01000247.1:844-9857 GCA_003533825.1 Phycisphaerales bacterium | reverse complement strand
GTTCAGGAAGTGGACGCCTGGCGTAATCACGGGATTTTCCCCGAAGATCTGGACGAGTTCTGTTCTCGTGTCGACCGGCTGAAGCAGGTCACTCTAAATATAATCCTTACCCTGCGAAAGACATCCGCGGCATCCGAACCCCAGCCGCCTGTAACCGAAGCAATCGCCGTCGAAAAATCGGACACCCCTGAAACGCGGGAAACCAACCCGGCAGGAATCATGCCGGATGGCGTAACTACCAAAATGCCGCCAAAAGAAGCCCTGACGGCATACAAGCTGTACTTCGATGCGGGATTGACCCTGCCGCAAATCGCCAGGAGAATGACCGCCGAAATGAAGCTCGATAAGTCTCTCAGGCAGCGTCAAGTTGCTCGGTGGATAAAACAGGTCGTACAATGGCATATACGCACGCGCATACCAATCCAATCGGTCCCACGGAGGGCATCAACGACTGCGTCGCTTCCCGTCAATATCGATGCCGCCGCACCAACCGACCATAAGAAAAAATAGCCAGCGACGTTCCGTTTCCGGAAATAAAAATTATCCGAGGAATAAAAAATGGGCAGTAATATAACGAGAATTTCGATTTTTCTTTTAATAATCCTTCCGGCGAGTGTCGTTTCCGCCGGGCCCGATGACTTCGAGCGGGTGAAGTATAACCATCCCGGTCTGGTTGTGGATTTGGGGGTAGGGCTTTGGGCGTGGCCGCTGCCTATGGATTATGATAGCGACGGTGACTACGATATGGTCGTTTGCTGTCCCGACAAGCCGTACAACGGAACATATTTTTTCGAGAATACCGACGGCAATGTCAAGATGCCGGTATTCAGGGCCGCCGTCAAGCTCGGCAGCGGACATAGTAACATTCGGCCGAGTTATGCCGGCGGCAAGGTCCGCCTGCTGCTGCCTGGCAGGGAAATCGTAGGTTTCCGTGAGCCGGAGAATCAGCTCAAAAAGACCCGGTCAATTTATTCTGCGACTAACGTGCACGATTCCAAAGGTCGTATTCGCGCTAACCAGTGGCAGTATTGTGACTATGACGGGGATGGTGCCCTTGACCTTATAGTCGGCGTCGGCGACTGGAGCGACTACGGCTGGGACAATGCTTTCGACGATAAGGGTCGCTGGACGCGCGGACCCCTGCACGGATATGTGTACCTGATTGACAACACCGGCACTACCGATGACCCCAAGTACGGCAAGGAGGAGAAAATATCGGCCGGCGGAAAGCCGGTGGACGTCTATGGAATGCCTTCGCCGAATTTCGCCGATTTCGACGGCGACGGCGACCTGGATTTGATCTGCGGCGAGTTTGTCGACAAGTTCACCTGGTTTGAAAACACCGGGACTCGCAGCCGTCCGAAGTACGCCGCGGGCAGGTATCTGACGTACAAAGGCAAACCGCTTGAGATGGACCTGTGCATGATAGTGCCGGTTGCGCTGGACTGGGATAAGGACGGCGACGTTGATTTAGTCGTGGGACAGGAGGACGGGCGAGTTGCGCTGGTGGAAAATACGGGCAGGGTAACGAACGGCATGCCCGAGTTTCTACCGCCGGTGTTCTTTCAGCAGCAGGCCGATGAGCTTAAGTTCGGCGCGCTTGTCACGCCATGCAGTTTCGACTGGGACGACGACGGTGACGAAGACCTGATCTGCGGCAACACCGCCGGCTATATCGGGTTTATCGAGAACCTCGACGGCGGCGATCCGCCGAGATGGGCCGCCCCGGTATATCTCAAGGCCGGCGGCGAAATCATCCGCATTATGGCCGGGCCAAACGGCTCGATCCAGGGACCCTGCGAAGCCAAGTGGGGCTATACGACGCTGAACGTCGCCGACTGGAACCATGACGGTTTGCCCGATATCCTCGTCAATTCCATCTGGGGAAAAGTTCTCTTCTGCGAGAATATCGGGACCCGGCAAAAACCTAAACTTTTGCCGGCGCAACCTATCGAAGTCGAATGGCCGGGCAAGCCTCCCAAGCCGGCATGGAACTGGTGGGAGCCCGAAGGCAAAATCCTCACCGCCCAGTGGCGAACCACGCCAGTTGTTATCGATTACGACGACGATGGATTGAATGATTTGGTAATACTGGATCATGAGGGGTATCTGGCTCTGTTTAGGCGTGCTAAAAGAAACGATAAGTTGATCCTGTTGCCTGGCAAAAGAATATTTACGAGTAAAACGGGTAGTCCGCTGAGAATGAACGACGGCTCCGCCGGCAAAAGCGGCCGGCGCAAGTTCTGCTTCGCAGACTGGGACCTCGATGGACAATTGGATATGATGGTGAACAGTAGAAACATTAATTTTCTTCGAAATATTTCGGCGGACAACAACACACACCTTTTCAGTGACAAGGGAATGGTCGCAGGTCGTGTCCTCGCCGGCCATACAACCAGCCCGACCATGGTGGACTTCAATAAAGACGGTATCCCCGACCTGCTGGTGGGGGCGGAAGATGGTTTCTTTTATTACATGAAAAATCCACATTCCAATTGAAGCTATCACTGTTTCATGACTGACAGTATCCGTTTGAAGAAAAGCCTGGAAGTCACTTCTTATCTCGAATATGATGTGAGACAGCACTAAAGGTACTGTAAACGCTCGATGAAAAGAAAAATATAATGTCAATAAAGTTAAGCAAGCATGACAAACAACTTCTGGATGGTCAACATGGCGAAGGGGCCCGGTTGGCTATGCGAATTGTTGTCAGAATGGCTGAGGTTCATGAAGCCGCCGAACTGATGGATGTGACTCAGGCCCATATCGACGGCTGCGGATTGCTGAGCGAAACCGGTTTGGAATTTGCAGAAACGCTCGCTGCAAAAGGCGCGAGAGTCTCGGTTCCCACTACCCTGAACATGGGACCGCTTGATCTTCAAAATTGGCAGAAGTTTGGCATCGACGAAGATTTTGCCGGCAAGGCCATCAGGCAGGCGAAGGCTTATACAGACATGGGATGTATCCCAACCTGGACCTGTGCACCTTATCAAAGTTACTTAACCCCTCGTTTCGGCCAGCAAATCGCCTGGGGCGAATCCAATGCTATCTGCTACGCGAATTCGGTTCTCGGGGCCAGGACTAATAGATACGGCGATTACATGGATATCTGCGCGGCGATAACCGGCAGAGTTCCCAGGTGCGGCCTTCATTTAGCAGAGAATCGCAAGGGGCAGTTGTTGCTGCGGCTAAAGGATATTGACGCCGCTATTATGCAGAGCAATGAATTTTACGTGACGCTGGGCCACCTAATCGGATCTCTCGCCGGGGACAAAATCCCGGTGATCGAAGGGCTTGACGCCGGGGCGTCCGGCGATCAACTGAAAGCTATGTGTGCGGCGGCGGCATCCTCCGGCGCAGTGGCACTTTTCCACGCAATCGGCCTGACACCCGAAGCAAACACGTTCGAGCAGGCATTCCAGGGCGGCAGGCCGGAACGAATCATTGACATCGGTCTTTCAGACTTACGCAACGCCCGGTCCGAGTTGTCCACAGCCAAGGAAGGGGCTCATCTCGATCTGGTAGTACTGGGCTGCCCTCATTTTTCCTATAATGAATTTCGTGAGCTGTCGGACCTCATAGAAGCAAAGACCGAAAAAGGCAAAAAACTTCACCCTGATGTGAGGTTTGTTGTTATTTCATCCCAGACATCTTATGCCCTGCTGCAAAGAGGCGATTTTCTTGATAGGCTAACCGCCTTTGGGACTGAAATTACCCTTGACACTTGTGTTTTTCATACGCCGATGGTCGCTGAGGACACGAAGGTAATTATGACCAACTCGGGCAAGTGCGCCTACTACGCGCCCGGTGAATTGAATGTTCGAGTCGCCTTCGGGAGCATGGCCGACTGTGTCGAGTCTTCTGTGAATGGGAAAGTTTGCCGAAAGGATCCATTGTGGGAAAAATCCTGACTGGAAAACCTGTAGTGCCGGGTTCGGCAGAAGGTGCCGCACTCGTTTCGAAGGAACCGTTAAGTTTCTGGGGAGGAATATCTCCGCAAACAGGTGAGGTCATCGACCGGCGGCACGATCTGTCAGGATCTATAGTAACCGGCAAAATATTCGTGCTGCCCACAGGCAGAGGTTCCAGCACATCCAGCGCAACCTTGATGGAAAGCATCAGGACAGGTGTTGCCCCTGCGGCCATAATAAACCTCAGCATCGATCCCATTCTGGCACTGGGAAGCATCGTAGCGGACGAATTATATCATCAGACCATACCCATTGTGGTTCTGCCGGAAGAGGATTTCTTATCTATAAGAAAAGATGACTACCTTATTATCAAACCTGATGGAAAAGTGTTGGTCAACGAACAACGAGACAAATAACATGAAGATAAAATCAATAATCGCCGGGATATTTGCTATATTATTCTTATCAGTTGCAAGCCATGCAGCCGACGAGTCACCATCTGAAACCGATCCGGGCTATCTGAGCGTTGAAAGAATCATCGATTCAGACGAATTTGACTCCAAATCATTCGGGCCAATTCGCTGGCTGGAAGATGGATCAGGATATACGAGTTTGGAAGACTCGCAAGCCTACGAGGACGTAAACGACCCAAATGATGAAGGACCAAAAGACATAATCCGATACGAGCCGGAAAGCGGCAAGCGTGAGATAATGGTTCCATCCTCACGATTGGTTCCAAAGGATGAATCGGAGCCGTTAAAAATTGACGATTACTCGTGGTCGTCGGACGGCAGAAAGCTGCTGATCTTCACGAATACCAAACGCGTATGGCGGACAAATACCCGGGGAGATTACTGGGTGCTCGACCTGACTACCTGGGAACTTCGCAAGCTCGGCGGCGATGCCGAGCCTTCAACGTTGATGTTTGCCAAGTTTTCGCCGGGAGGGCTGCGCGTCGCTTATGTTCGGGAAAGAAACCTGTACGTCCAGAATCTAAAGGACCTTCGAATTACACAACTGACTAAAGACGGTTCCGACACTATTATCAATGGTACGTCGGATTGGGTTTATGAAGAGGAATTCCGCCTGCGAGATGGTTTTCGCTGGAGCCCCAATGGCAAATTCATTGCTTACTGGCAATTCGACACCGAAGGCGTGCGTGATTTTCACCTGATAAACTACACGGATTCTCTTTATCCGAAAATCACCAGCTTCCAATACCCCAAGGTCGGAGAGAAAAACTCGGCCTGCCGCATCGGAGTGATAAGCTCTCGCGGCGGCGAAACCCAGTGGTTCGATGCCTCGGACGACCCGCGCAATCATTATATCCCGAAAATGGAATGGGCTGAGAACTCAAGAACCATCGTTTTCCAACATCTTAATCGCCTGCAGAACAAAAACGAAGTGACATTAGGCAATATACGCAAGGGCGGCATGCGCAAGATTTTCACTGAAAAGGATGAAGCGTGGATCGATGTCGGCGACGATTTGAAATGGCTTGACGGCGGCAAAAAATTTACATGGTTGAGCGAGCGTGACGGATGGCAACACCTATACATAATTTCCCGTTCCGGCAGGAAATTCACCCTTCTGACGCCCGGTGATTTCGACGTGATCGACCTTGTGAACATAGACCGGGAGAATCAGTGGTCATATTATATTGCCTCGCCGGACAACCCGACCCAACGCTATCTGTACCGGGCACCGCTCGACGGCAGCGGCAGGATCGAGAGGATTACGCCCGCCGATCAGGAGGGAACACACAAATACCAAATATCACACGACTCGAAGTGGGCGATCCACACATATTCTTCAGCTAATAAACCTCCCGTAATCGATCTTGTGCGCCTGCCGGGACACGCAAGAGTGCGCGTGCTCGAAGACAACTCAGAACTTTGCGAGAAGGTGGCCGCACTAAAAAAGAACCCGGTTGAGTTCTTCCGCATAGATATCGGCGACGGCGTTTTACTCGACGGGTGGCGTATTAAATCCCTGGATTTCGAGCCGCAAAAGCAATATCCTCTGTTTTTCCACGTCTACGGAGAGCCTGCCGGCCAGACGGTCCTGGACAGATGGGGAGGGGAAAAATATCTGTGGCATCTCATGCTCGCGCAGCAGGGGTATCTGGTAGTGAGTGTGGACAACCGCGGCACGCCGGCACCTCGCGGCCGTGCGTGGCGAAAGTGCGTTTATCGCCAGATTGGCATTCTCGCATCCTCTGACCAAGCGGCAGCGACGCGAGCAATCATCAAGAACTGGCCTTATGTTGACCCGGACAGAATAGGTATCTGGGGCTGGAGCGGCGGCGGCTCCATGAGCCTTAACGCAATCTTCAGGTATCCCGAGTTATACCATACCGCCATGGCGATCGCATTCATAAGCAATCAGCGATTCTATGATACGATTTACCAGGAGCGATACATGGGACTGCCCGATGACAATGAAGAAGGCTTTAAGGACGGCTCACCGATTACGTTCGCCCATCAACTCAAGGGAAATCTTCTTATCATCCACGGCACCGGTGACGACAACTGTCACTATCAAAGCTGCGAAGCCCTCATCAACGAGCTGATAAAGCACGGCAAACATTTTTCGATGATGTCATATCCGAACCGTTCTCACGCCATAAAAGAAGGCGAAAATACCAAACGGCACCTCTACGAGTTACTTACCAGATATTTGAAGGAAAACCTGCCGCCCGACCCGTGCCCAACACAAGATGCAGATTAGAATATCATGATTTACACGGGCTGCTCACTTACACAGAGTATCACGAACTCCACGTGATGGTCACGAGAATTGCATCCAGATGGTTTTGATCTCGGTGTACTGATCGTGGGCATGTACCGCGTTGTCCCGGCCGCCAAAACCGGATTGCTTGAAGCCTCCGAAGGGAGTCGTCATGTCTCCTTCTGAATAGCAGTTGACCGAGACGGTTCCGGCTTTTATCGCACGGGCAAGACGATGCGCAACGTTGACATTGTCTGTGTAGAGTGAAGCAGCCAGGCCATACGTAGTATTATTGGCAAGAGCAATGGCTTGCTCTTCGTCGTCAAACGCAATTGTCGCCAGCACAGGGCCGAAAATCTCCTCTTGTGCGATCTTCATCTTATTGTCTACGTTGTCGAAAATCGTCGGTTCGACAAAGTAACCGCCGCTGTCGGCCAGCACCCGGTTTCCACCCAAAACCAGATTGGCGTCCTCGGCCTTGCCGGCCTCGATGTAGGAAAGGACCTTTTCCATGTGCGCTTTCTCGATCATAGAGCCAATCTTAGTGGCGGGGTCGAGCGGATCTCCAACCGTCCATTGTTTGCTTAACTTGACGATTCTCTCGAGCAGTGCGTCTTTGACTTTCTTGTGTACTATCAGGCGTGAACCGGCGCTGCAGTTTTCGCCCATGTTCCAGAATATGGCGTTCACGGCGTGTTCGGCGACGCTGTCGAGGTTGGCGACGTCGGCCATGACGATTTGCGGACTCTTGCCGCCGCATTCCAGCACAATTCGTTTGAGGTTGGATTCCGCTGAGTACTTTAGGAACATGCGTCCGACTTCCGTCGAACCCGTGAAGGTGACAGCATCCACTGCCGTGTGCCGGCCGAGTGCCTGACCTGCGGTTTCACCGAATCCCGGCACCACGTTCAAAATGCCATCGGGCAGACCCGCCTCTACCGCCAGTTCTGCAAGCCGTAAGGCACTCAACGACGTCTGCTCGGCAGGCTTGAGCACAACGCTATTTCCGGTTGCCAGTGCAGGACCGAGTTTCCAGGCCGCCATCAAGGCTGGAAAGTTCCACGGAATCACCGCGCCGACCACACCGATCGGTTCACGCACGATCAAGCCAAGATTGTCCGGTCCGGTCGGGGAGATTTGATCGTACAGCTTGTCAACGGCCTCGGCATGCCAGCGAATGCAATCGACGGTTTCCGGGACGTCGATTGTGATACAATCGGTAATGGGTTTTCCTGCCTCCAGGGCGTCCAGGACCGCCAGCTCCATAGTGTTTTTCTCGATAAGATCAGCGAAGTTCAGCAAGACATGTTTTCGGTCCGCCGGGCTCATTTGGGACCAAAGACCTTTCTCGAACGTTTCGCGCGCGCTCTGAACAGCGAGGTTGACATCCTTCTCGTCGCATTCGGCTATCTGCGCCAGAGCCTGGCCATTCGCAGGTTTCTCTGTGGGGAAGGTCCTGCCGGAAACAGCATCTACGAATTTACCGTTAATGAAGGCCTGTGTCCGAAACTTCAGTTTTGAAGCTACATCTGCAATAGTAGCTTTATCCATTTTCATAATTATGGTTCTCCTTTCTGTGCTTCAGACAGGATTAACAGGACTTTCTTTTTTTTGTTTACATTCTCAGCGATGCTAATATTTCCTCAAGCCGGTTTCTATCTTTGTCCGTGGGTGGCAATAAGGGTTTTCTGGGAATGCCGTAAGGTCTGCCAAGAATCTCCAGACCGGCCTTGGTTAGTTGGATATACTGGCCGGTCGATTCAAACATAGTAAAGAGCGGCAGCAATTTGAAATATAATTCCCTGGCTTTCTGAAAATCCTTTTTGACTGCGACAAATTCATACAGTTCAACGCATAATTGAGGGATCATGTTTGCCGGAGGTGCGACCCAGCCTACCGCCCCCATTATGAACATTTCCAATGCCAGATTGTCGCAGCCGCACAAAACCCTCATTTTATCACCGCAGAGTCTTTGTATCTCAGCCACGCGGCTCATATCCCCGGAGCTTTCCTTAACATGTGAGATTCTTTCAAACTCAGCCAGGCGGGCAATCAGTTCCGGCTGCATATCTACTCCCGATGTGCCCGGATTGTTGTAGACTACAATATCAATATCGGTGTTTTCTGCAATGGCTTTGTAATGGCCGTAGATTTCTCTGTCGTTCGGGTGGCAGTAGTATGACGGGACAATCATCACTCCATCTGCTCCGGCGTTTTGAGCATACTGAGTGTACATGATCGTTTCTTCAGTGGAAACCGATGCGGTACCGACCACTATCGGTACTTTGCCGGCGGCTTCATCAATTACAGCTTCAGCGACCAGTTTGCGCTCGGCCTCGGACAAGGCAGTGAACTCGCCGGTACTGCCGTTT
>DQCG01000247.1:0-829 GCA_003533825.1 Phycisphaerales bacterium | reverse complement strand
CCTTCATCGATAAGATACCTGACATGCTTTCTTAATGCTGTCTCATCGACCTTGTCGTCCGGGGTTAACGGCGTACATAGAACGGTATAAACACCTTGAAATGCCCTGGTCATAAATCAATCCTTTCGTGCTTATGTAATTTCCAACTGCCAAAGAGTCCGGCCTATTTCCACTTGCACTTGCGAACTTCCAGGCGATGTTCGCCGTGGCAGTCTGTACAGACCATCTTTTCTATATTCGCGAATAGAGGTTTGTGCTGGTCGGTATCGATTTTGTCTTTTGGATGGCAGCCCATGCAGAACGGATTTATCTTAGGCCGGGGATACATTGTTTCCGGCGCTGTGCCGTTGCCGCCGGAAGCCCAGGATTCGTCGGCGATGTGTTCGTCGCACTCGCCGTGACAGCCTGCGTAGCCGATATTGGCCCGGGCATGGATAACAGCAATATCTTCCTGCATGTAATTTACATGACAGACGAAGCAGCGGCTGTTGTCGGCTCCCGATCCACCCGATTGATCGGCCTCAGAATCGTCGTCCAGCAATAATAAAGGTTCATCGTCAAGCAACAAGGGAGCTTTGCTTTCCTCGACAGTTTCCACGGCGGACTCGCCGCTGAGATGTGGTTCCTGTACACTTTTCGTTTGCTCACAGCCGACTCCAATAATGCATATTGCCGCGAGAATAAAGACCGGTATAGAATATTTCATAGACACTTTCCTATACGTGCACCCTATTACTAAAGTACACTTCAATTTTTAAAGATAATGGGAAACACCTGATACGCCGCACTTTGTCTATTAGACGTACTGCCAGTTCTTAAGCCACTGATA
>DQCG01000145.1 GCA_003533825.1 Phycisphaerales bacterium | reverse complement strand
AAGGTATTGACCCGATCCTCATCCGAAACCTCATAATTGTTCTTCTTATTTATCACCCCACACAGATATTGTATTATAGCATATTAACGGACAAAAAGCTATGGCCATATTGGGGAAAATAACAGTTCCTGTTTATTTGCAGGCATTTACGTACAATTGCCGGCCGGCGGAAAACCTCAGAGACACAACATATTTTTTCGCTGTCTCGGTGTCATTATCAGGCCGGGATGATAATCTTTGGTCTGGACAAACCCATCGCGTGTTAGTATAATACGGTGATATTCTCAAGGAATCATCAAGCACTGTTTTTATGGAGTAAACAGCGTGAAGGGCCTGCTTTAGCTGTTAATAGTATGATGATGAAATATAAAATTATATTTTGTGCCGTAATTCTGATAACGCCGGTAACGTTCGCGAATCTCCCCCCACTCGATACCCTCAACAGCGGCGTTTTCACTCAGTCCCTCAAAAATCTGCCCGACGAGTTTGACAACATTGAGGAAATTATTTTCGTACAGCGCGGCGGATATGAGGATCCGCACTGGTACGCAAATATCGGCTACTTCTGTGACAATGAGAATGATCCCGCCTACACGACCGGCGCACAACTCTGCAAATTAAACTTAAAAACGGGCAAAATTACAATCATGCTGGAAACAGCCCAAGGCTGCATCCGCGATCCGAAGGTTCACTACGACGCTGAGAAAATCATTTTTGCCTGGCGAAAAGACGGCCTGAGACATTACGATCTCTATGAAATTGACATCGACGGCAGCAACATCCGCCAGATTACATCAGGACCTTTCGACGATTACGAACCGGAATATCTTCCGGACGGCGGCATTGTTTTTGTCTCGACACGCGCCCGGAGATGGGTCGGCTGCTGGATGACCCAGGTCGGCACGATCCACCGCTGCGACGGGGACGGTAAAAATATCAAAATGCTCTCGTGCAATATCGAACACGACAACACCCCGTCTGTGCTGCCTAACGGGCAGATTCTCTATATGCGATGGGAATATGTCGACCGATCCCAGGTTGAGTATCACCACCTCTGGACGATGAATCCGGACGGCACGAATCAGGAGATATACTACGGCAACGAAGTTTCGTGGGGAGTGTTCCTCTCCTGCCGGCCGATTCCCAACGACGAGCGCGTTATGGGAATCTACTCTCCCGGCCACGGACATCGAGACCAGTACGGCTGGCTGTCGTTCTTCTCCAGAAAATATGGCCCCGACGATCCACGAGGACTCGAACATATCATATTTCCATGGGGCAAGGGAATGCTTGCCGATCCCTGGCCGTTCAGCACGGAAACTGTACTTGCCGCCGAATTGGGCAAATCCCGGCTTGTTTTCGTTACAAAAAATAAAAACGACGCCAAATATACGCCGTACGCAATATACGAAATAAAAAACAACGACAAAAAATGGCTCACCCAGTCGCCCCGTCCCATTATGAAACGGCCCCGTGAAAGAATCATCCCAACACGTTCCGATTCGGCCAGCTCCACCGGAATGCACATCCTGGTTGACATTTATAATTCTCAGAATTTGAAAGGAATCAAGCGCGGCGAGATAAAAAAGCTGCTCATTATCGAAATCCTTCCCAAGCCCGTCAACTTCTCCGGAGGACCGGACACACTAAGCTGGCTCGGCTCATTCAATCTCGAACGTATTCTCGGCACCATCCCCGTCGAATCCGATGGCTCGGCATATTTCGAGTTGCCCGCAAATCGCCCCATCTTTTACGTCGCTCTCGACGAAAACGACCTCTCGTGCCGGCGAATGCAGAGCTTCACCTGCGTCAGGCCCGGCGATACAATGGCCTGCATCGGATGCCACAACTCACGTAACCATTCAAACACGAACGCGGGCGGTGCCCGCAGGATCAAGGCCATCCAACGCTCCCCCTCGAAGATCAAAAAAATCGAAGGTATAGCGGGTGTGCCGGACTTCATGCGAGACGTCCAGCCGGTCCTCAACAAATATTGCATCCGATGCCATAACACTGAAGATCGAAAGGGACGCCTCAGTCTCGAAGGTGACATGTCAGTCACATACTCAATCAGTTACTACTCGCTTGCCATAAGAAGCCAAATTGGAGACGGTCGTAACGGCCTCGGCAACCAACCTCCACGGTCTCTCGGCTCGAGCGCATCGGCCTTGCTTCGTAAGCTCGAAGGTTCTCATCACAACGCAAAGGCTTCACGTGAAGACTGGCTGAAAGTCTGGGCATGGACCGAGGCTGCCGCACCATTTTGCGGAACTTACGGAGGTCTGAGAAATCAGAAACAGCAGAATACGAAAGCAGGCGTCTTCGCGAACCGGGCCGGCGGTGTTCTCCAAAAACGCTGCTACTCATGCCATAAACCTGATGGGAAAGGTTCGTCTAATCGTCTCGTCGAAGCCTTTGATTGGGACGAGCGAAGAAAGTTCATAGATCGTCCCACCGGCCGGCACGAACGCCTGGTCTTAAAGGACGATCCGGCACGCTATTTTTCATGGAACGTGTTGATAAACGCAACCCGGCCCGAAAAATCAGCAGTCCTGCTGGCGCCTCTCGCAAAAGAAGCGGGCGGATGGGAAGCCTGCCCCGACGTTTTCAAGTCCAAAGACGATCCCGGCTATAAAATAATGTCAGCCGC
>DQCG01000324.1 GCA_003533825.1 Phycisphaerales bacterium | reverse complement strand
AATCAAGCCGGTCGTTGACCTTAACGCTGATGGAATTGTCGATGTGGAAGACGTCGTGTTCATGACACAGCACTGGGGCGAAAATTATCCGCTGTGTGATATTGGCCCGGCACCATTTGGAGATTGTATTGTTGATGTCCGTGATTTATTGGTCCTTGCAGCATATATGGAACCAATAAAATCAGAGGTAAAACCATTAGCACACTGGGCGCTCGATGAGACAGAAGGAGATATTGCCTACGACAGCGCTGGCAATAACCATGGCAACCTGAATGGGAACTCGATCTGGCAACCGGCCGATGGAAAAGTTGGTGGCGCGCTTCAGTTGGATGGAATAGACGGTTATCTTGGCACGCCCTTTATCTTAGATCCGGCAAAGGGTGCTTTGAGCGCATTTGCATGGATTAAGGGCGGTTTGTCGGGACAGGTGATTATATCTCAAATGGGAGATTTTGGTGGGACATGGCTTGGCGTCGATCCCTCAGGCAAGCTCATGACCGGTTTCAGCGGTATGTATTTTGGTGACTTGGTCTCAGAATCTGTTGTGACAGATGGTCAATGGCACCATATCGGCTTTGTATATGACATTGATACATTCCATAGGCAATTATACGTGGACGGAGTTTCGGTTACCGAAGATGCGACGGTCGTGTCCGGCATGCCCTCGGACGGCGGGCTTTACATTGGTGCCTCAAAAGATCTTGAAGCAGGAACTTTCTTCTCCGGCATGATTGACGATGTACGCATCTATAACCAGGCTTTGAGCGCCGAAGAAATTGCAGCACTGGCAAATTAGATCACCTCACATATAAACAAAACGAATAATATAGCAAATCGGCCGGCAGTACCGTATGGCATCCCCTTGGGACTTGCGGTACTGCCGGCCCTTTTCTACTTATAATTCATTTGCAACCATTCTGAAGCTACTGCATAAAACGTAAGGCTTGCAGGGGATCAAATTTCTCTCTTAAGGCGGTATTTTCCCGCTGCTGGGGGGTGTGCCTTAGTTTTTTGAAAAAATCCTTTCCATTCGCACCGGAAGTGTTGTAGTATAATTAGCTTTACTGGAAAACTAAAAACTGGCTTTTTGGAGGCTTGAAAGTGGCTAATACCGGCGATATTCGGAATATTATTCTTTTAGGGCACGGCGGCAGCGGCAAGACTTCGCTCGCCGAGGCGATGCTGCATAAAACCGGGGCGACAAACCGGCTCGGGAGCGTCGACGAAAAAACGAGCATCTGCGACAACCTCGACGAGGAGAAAGAACACCAGCATTCGATCCAGTCTGCGACGGTTCATGCCGAGCACGCGGGCAAGCTGATAAATATCATCGATACGCCGGGCTATCCGGATTTCGTCGGGCCGTCCATCAAAGCGGTATCGGCGGCCGAGACGGCGGTGCTTGTCATTAGTGCCTCTGCCGGTATAGAGACCAACACCCGGAAAATGGCCGAGTTGACCGCAAAGGGTGATATACCGCGGATTATTGTCATAAATAAAATGGATGCCGAGAACGTGGTCTTTTCCGAGCTGATAAAGAATATTCAGGAAACTATCGGCTCGCAATGCCGCTGCGCGAATCTGCCCGCCGTGGACAAGGCTTCCGTGATCGACTGCATCGAAAACGACAGCGGCGAATCGCCCCTGATGGACGTTGCCGAGGCGCATACCGAGCTTATCGAGAGCGTTATCGAAGCCGACGATGAGCTGATGGAAAGCTACCTTGGCGGCGAGGAAATATCCGCCGTGAAGATAGCCTCGGTTTTTGTGGATGCCTTAAAGGCCGGAACGCTCATCCCGATAATCTTCACCAATGCCCGGCGGGAGGTGGGGATACAGGAGCTTCTGGATATTATCGTAAAATATACCCCGTCGCCCCTCCAGGCGAAACCCGCTCAGCTCAAGGACGGCGAGAACGAGACGGACCTGAAGCCCGACGCCGCCGGACCGCTGGCGGGCGTGGTCTTTCGTATCGGATTCGACCCGCGATCGAATATGAAATACTCGACGATTAGAATCTTCAGCGGCACAATCAAGTCGGATACCAACATGCTGCGCAACGATGAGAAGAAGGGCATTCGCCCGGGCCATATCCTGAAATCGCAGGGCGGTGAAAATGAACCTGTCGATGCCGGTATAGCCGGTGACATCGTGACACTGGCCAAGGTCGAGGAGTTGAGAATCGGCGATCTCATACACGGCGGCAAAGTAACCGGCAGGATTGAGCTGCCGGACGTGCCCGAGCCGATGTTCTCACTGGCGCTCGAACCGGCCACAAGGGGCGACGAGCAGAAAATCAGCTCCGCCCTTGAAAAATTATGCGAACAAGATCCATGCTTTAAGGTGACGCGGGACCAGCAGACTAAGGAGCTTGTTGCCAGCGGCCTTGGTGATCTGCATCTGCGAGTGACGCTCGAAATGATGAAAAATCACTTCAAGCTGTCGATCATGACAAAGGAGCCCAAGATTCCTTACCGCGAGACGATTACCGCCAAGGCCGAGGGTCACTACCGTCATAAAAAGCAGAGCGGCGGCGCTGGACAATTCGGCGAGGTTTATCTTCGCGTCGAGCCGGCCGAGCGCAACTCGGATCCGCCGCTGCTGTATAGCTGGGATATCTTCGGCGGCTCAATCCCCGGCCAGTACGAGCCGGCCGTTCTCAAGGGTATCAACGAGATCATGCAGAACGGCGTCGTCGCGGGATTCCCGATGCAGGACATCAGTGTTTCGGTCTATGACGGTAAACATCACCCGGTCGATTCGAAAGAGGTCGCATTCCGCGCCGCCGGCAAGGGTGCGTTTGTCGATGCACTGCATAAGGCAAAAACCGTCCTGCTCGAACCTATCGTCAATATAGAAGTCACCATCCCCGCCGAAAACGTGGGCGATATAACCGGCGATCTGGCCTCCAAGCGCGGCAGGGTGCAGGGCCAGGATGTGCTGGCCGGCAATTTCATTGTAATCAAAGCGCAGGTTCCGCTCTCGGAAGTCACGCAGTACAACAGCCAGCTCAAAAGTGTGACCGGCGGCCGCGGCAGCTACTCGATGACGCTCAGCCATTACGAGTTGGTGCCGCCAAACGTCCAGCAGCAGATCGTCGCCCAATACGCGAAGAAAAAAGAGGCCGACTAACGGTTTCGTTTCTGCCCTGACAGGTCAATCCAGTTCGGTCAGGTAGATATTTCGAAACCGGTATTGTCCGCCCCCGGGTACCTCGGCCTGCAGGGCGATGAATCCCTTTTCGGGACCTTCCAGGCCGTCCGCTTCCCATGCGGGTTTACCGTTAATCTCGAGCGAAGCCTTCGTGCCGCGTACCGTGAGCTTGAATTGATTCCACTGCCCGGCCATTGTAAGCCCCTCGCTTTCGGCTCCTTCCAGGTCGCCAATGTTGCCTTCCATGCCTTGTTTAAGGTTCACCTGGTAGCGTTCGGGCCAGGCCCGGATCTCAGGCACGGAATCGTAGCGGAAATAGACGCCACTGTCCCATTTGTCGTCGCGTAGGGCCTTCCATTCGAACTCCAGAATGAAATCGCCGTATTTTTTCTCGGTTTGTATCAACCCATTTCCTGCTACGAGCAGGATGTCCTGTTACTTTCGGATTATGATTTTTTGCTTTGCGGATACCCGGCCGTAGAGCTTCTGTGTTTCGTAAGTCACTGTTACGGTAAATTCTTCGGCGTCGCCGTTGATTTCAAGGTCGTCCGGTACACGCCAGGACGTGTACCTGTATGAGCTGAAAACATCCTCGGCGATTATTTCGCCGTCGGCATGTGTAATTACAATAATCGGATCCAGCGATTTGGTTACTTTGGTACGGGTTAATTTGCCGCCGGCTATATACTCTCTATTAACTTTGACGGCTCTGTCATGCAGACTATCTATCCTGATATCCAGCTTAGGATCTATCAGTGAGGTGGTGAATCTAATTTCATCTCCGCGTGAAAAAGTGGTCTGACTCCTGTGCGAATGGTTGAATATCACCATCGGTTCGTTCGAAAAATCCAGTACGTACGGCTTGTCCTGGCGGATCTGTATGGGGTAGATAATATCATTTTCACTGTACCGGCCCCGGGCATTGGAATAATTGGAGATTCTGATTAACAGGTTGTCATAGGTTACATGTAAACCAGAAAGCAAACCAGGCGTATAATCACCGACAGGAATACGGCATTGCTCTACCGGACCCGGCCAATTGCCCTGCATTGTACCGATAGGTGCCGAAATGCCTGCTTTCATAAATAGTGAGCCTCTGAAACCGATTTTTTCCAGTTGGCGGCCGCCTTTGCCGAGCTTAATCGTACCGAGCGGCCCCTGGTATGGCCGGGCGGCAATTTTCGTATCGCCCTCAATCAGCATGAACTCGAATAATTCATTGTCGATTTTATGATACGAATGCAGGTTATATGAGGTCCACGAATTGGGAATAATGAATCCCTTTTCGATGTCATAGACGTAAAATTCCCGTTCCGGAAAAAATCCTAAGATGATCTTGAACGGCCGGTTGGCGAGGGTGATTGGGGCCTGTTTGACGTATCGTCTGTTATGCCGCTCCATGTAGTCGATGATACTCGGTGCCTTGTTTTTCGGAATATCGATCTTCGAGATTTTGATTTCCTCAAGCTTGCAGGTCACGGCATTCGGAGCCGACAGAAATTCCTTCTCTTTTGCGGTCAGCTCATAAGTCTGAAGAGTTTCTTTCTTGTAGCCGATCAGGATAAATCCGAGTGACAGAACGACAAGCAATAGAATGAAGCTCGCCTTAAGGTTCGATGCTTTCATGATATGTTCCCTCACTTTCTTTGAAAAGAGTTTTAAGAATTTTCAAATACTAACGTCGGAAACAACATATATAGATTTTTCAGGCCGGCCGTCGTCTTTCGCGCATTGTCCGAAAGCTGTTATAAGAAGCATAAATCAAAGATGCACTCACTTGCCCACTAATAATGAATCTATAATATTCAGTCGGATTTTTCAAAGTAAAATCCATTTTAAAGTTGTCATTTACCTTAAAAGAATCGCACGCTTTAACCGTTTTCTGTCTCACACAACGTATCTCACGGAGTAAATGTTGATAGTAAATTTGAAAAAGATAGTGTTTAGCTGATTTGTTTTGTGCCGCAATAGAAGCTTGGTAAAAAGCTGCTCTTGATTCTGAAATTATCAAATCTGTTTGCCGAGTAAAGTATATCGAGCGTAATACTTAATCAAAGCAGGTATGATGCGTTTATAGAGTTGTTCAATGGCAAAGTCAGGGCCGGGTGCTTAAATTAGAATTGGTTCTTGTAACAGACCGATGCCGGCGATAGAATTGAGTCGTGGTTAATGTTATGAGCGAACGATAGAATAATAATCTCACTGATGAGAATTTGAATTTGGCATCGGTGGACAGCAAGTACATAAAATAGATTCAAGTGAGTATTATAGTGGTTGCTTTAGAAACTCAATACAAAGAGCGTAAAGGCGATATTATAAACTTACTTATTCTTATTGTTGTCGCATCTGTACTCGGAGTTTACCTGATTGCCACAACAGTCATTATTACTAGGGACGGCGTATATTACATTCAGCAGGCACAAAAGCTTTCAAGCGATCCTGTTCGTGTTATAAAGGAGTATCCTCCCGGTTATCAATTTCTCATTTTTGTGGCTCATAAATTCGTGACCCTGTTTACAGATAACTCGTCATTATTTAGCTGGATATATACGGCTCAAAGTGTAACGTTGTTATGCAGAGTGCTGTCGCTGATATCGCTGTATTCTGTTGGGGAATTGCTGGTTGGGGCTCGGCGCAGTTTTTGGGGATTGTTGATTTTGATTATGCTGCCTTACCCAGCCGAAATGGGAAGTGATGCGTTGAGGGAATGGCCGCATATCTTTTTTCTGTCCACAGGCCTTTTATTCTTAATTTGGGGCAGCAGATTCGGGAAGTGGTGGATGTTTGGAATTGCTGGCTTAGCGGCAGGACTTGGACATACAATACGAGAGGAATGCGCACAAATAGTAATTTATGGAATTTTGTGGTTGTCATTCAGTATGTTTCTTCCGCGGCCGAATATAAGGAGGCTCAAAGCTGTGTATTTAATGCTGATCCTTCTAATCGGATTTGCAATTCCGGCAGTGCCTTATATGAAGGTAAGAGGGAAAGTTTTGCCAACAAAGCTAAGAATAGTTATCAGCTATAACAGCGAATGTCAGTCGAGTGGGCTTGAGCAAGATAGCTTTGGTGGCGCCCCGGCAGTATACACAGCTTCAGGGATACCAGGCGATATACTAAAAGCCCTTGGCAAGCTTGTACAACGAACCAGTGAACACCTGATGTATTTTTTTGTACTCCCACTGACGGTCGGGCTTTATTGTCACTTTCGAAAGCTACGACAAGTTCTGCTTACTGAGAGGTTATTTATATTTGCTATAATAGTTCTGTACGTGTTAATGATGGTGCTGCTGTATATTCATTGTAGCTATATGAGTAGAAGACATTGTATGCCTATCGTTGTGTTTACTGTTTTCTACATTCCGATTGGCCTGCAGATACTTGCCCGTTGGCTAAGTAAAAGGACTTCTAAGAACGCTTTGGCCCTAAGGAAAAACAGACAATGCTGGTTTTTTATACTTGTGGCAGTAGGCTTTAGTATTTGTACGGCTAAGTTCTATAGGATAACACCGCCGGGTTGGCAAAAGCAAGGCTATATTGATGCAGCGAAATGGCTGAGGGAAAATACCAGCGAAAAAGATCTGATCGCATTGAGAGGTTTGCGTATTGGTTTTTATGCACAAAGATCGAGCAGGAGAATTTATGGAAGGAATATCCCTGGAAATGCCAAATATGTAGTTGAATTCTTAAATGGCAAGCTGGCAGGAGACAGTATTGCCTTCAACAAAGACGTGCGAATGAGATATTCGGTATGGGTGAATAAAAAGGAAATGAAAAAAAGAATTTTTATATATGAGGTGCTTTGACGTTACCAGCCTTTTCTGGAGAAAATGGTGGGGAGGGTTCGGATCAGGATGTACAGGTTCAGCAGGAGTGATCTTTTTTGAATATAGAGGTAATCGTATTTGATTTTATGCCGGGGCTTTAAATCGTAGAAGCTCCTAATCTGAGCTAGGCCGGTTAGTCCCGGTTTCACGGCCAGCCTCAATTCGTGCAACGATTTGTGTTTTTTGACAAAATGCGGCCGTTCCGGCCGGGGCCCGACAAGGCTCATGTCGCCCTGCAGCACGTTGAGCAACTGGGGCAGTTCATCCAATCGTGTCATACGCAGTATCTTTCCCACTTTCGTAACCCGCGGATCATCCCGGCTTGCCAGTACGGGGCCGACTTCCTTCTCGGCGTTTTCGACCATCGTTCTGAATTTATAGAGGGTGAAGATCTTGCCGTCCTTGCCGACTCTTTGCTGCTTGTAAAAGACCGGGCCGGGTGATGTAGCTTTGATAAGTACGGAAATCAGGATTATAACCGGCGTACAAATGAGGAGGCTGAAGATGCTGCCCATCGTATCGAGGCTCCTCATCAGGAATTCCTCCAGGTCCCGTTTTTCACCGACGAAGGTGCTGAGAAAGTGGACAGAATTATCGCCGTTGATTCTGCCGGACAGAAGCTCCACGTAGATCGAAGGCTTAAAAACAACCTCTATTTTCAACTTTTGTACGAGGTAGATAAGCAGGCTCAGGTCTTTTTCGTTTTTGATTCTTTCGCAAATAACAACTTCGTCGATATCTCTGTATTTTGCAAGTTGTCCGATTTCATTGCTGTCGATTTGTTCCACGATAGTTTTTTTCCCTACGATGTCGTCAATTTTGTCCCGGCCGATGATGAGGACCTTTTTTCTGATTTTTTTCCTGGCTTTTAAGATATACTGGTTCACCTTAAAAATCAGCAGCAGATTGATAAAAAACGAAAGCACGAAAATCCCCGTCGGGAAAGCCCCCCATTTAATCCTGAAGACATAAACAAAAGCTATACTCAATAGTGTCCCGAAAAACAGCCCCAGCACAATTCTTTTGAACAAGTCCCACGAGGACCTGAACCTGCTCTTATAAACTCTGAAAAAAGACAATGCTGCGATGTATATCAGCGTTAGAAATACAAAACTGCTTTTGTAGGGTGTAAAAACGCGTTCAGGAAATGGCAGACCATATCTAAATAGAAAGGACAGAAGAAAAGCGATATTAATCAGAACTATATCTATTAATAATAAAACGATCTTCATTTTCATTATTTAATTCTGCCTGGCCTTTGAAAGAGTTGAGATATTTTTGTTATTGGCTTGCAGACAAAAAACCACGGAGACAGGTGAAGATTATTTAGCCGGAAAGATTTTATGATTTCTTTGTTGCCTTGAATCATACCTCGCCAAACATTTGCCTTGCCGCCCGTACTCATTTTTACGATAACCTTTGGTATGTAGTCGATTTTTATCCGGTGCTTTTCAATCAGACGGAGCATCAACTCGAAGTCTGCTGCAATTTGTAGTTTGTCGTTAAAGTACCCGAATCTCTCGAAAATCCCTTTCCGGCAAAAAAATGTTGGATGCGGAATCACCCAACCATGGCAAAAGGCACCCTTCTTGTACTGGCCGGGTTGCCAGAACCGTCTAACATGCCTGGTATCACGGCGGTCGACATAGATCATATCTCCGTACGCGGCATCCAGACCATTGTTTTGTATGAATTCTGCCATCTGCCTGACGGTCGCTTGGTCGGCATACACGTCATCGCCGTTTAGAGTCGCAAGAATGCCGCCTGTTGACGACCTGAGCCCCTTGTTCATCGCATCATAAATACCTTTATCCGGCTCAGATATAACTTTGGCTATCTTATTTTTGTACCTGTTTATAATATCAAGTGTACCATCTGTAGAGCCCCCGTCGACAATGATGTATTCGACATCCCTGTGGTCCTGGCTCAGGACACTTTTAATAGTATCTTCAATAGTCTCTGCGATATTGAAGCAAACAGTTATTATCGAAATCTTCATTTATTATTCAAGTTTCTGTTTCGATTCGTATGAGTTATCATGGGCTATCGGTCGGCTTGCGCTTGCAGACCACAAAAACGCTCGGGCATCGTTTTGGGAAAGACCCGGCCAAAAGCGAATCACACACCCAGAACAATGGAAATGTCGGGAAAAGCAAACGCGGAATGGGAACATAGTGGTTCCCGTGCCATCTGACAATTCCAAGCCCTGCATCGTTGCAATACTTTTCAATTGTCCTGGGCGTGTACCAGTGAGACGTCACATCACGGGCAAGACTCTTTCCGCGAACATTGACGATTAGAGCAAACGGTAATAGAATACTTGTGAGACAGGGAAAAGTAAAAATAAACCTGCAGGTTTCGGATATCTTCGAAGAAATCTTCTGAATTGCCTCTCTGGGATTTGATAGCCGTCCGAGCACATTTACCATTATCACATAATCAAAGCCTTGTAGGTCCGTATCGATATCAAATACTGACATAACCCGAAATTTTGGCATCGGAAGATTGCGGTCGTCGCTGAAACGATGTTGCGCAACCTGCAACATCTCTTTGCTGATATCTGTTGCCGTCACTTCCGCTCCCCATTGAGCGAAGGCCTCTGTTATTCTGCCTGTCCCGCACCCTATTTCGAGGATATTTTTACCTTGCCAATTCTGGTCCAACTTTTTCAGTATTGAAATTTGCCGATGGTGCCCCCATTCGCCGGCGAATCCACTGAATCGTTGGTTATCATATATTTCAGCGGTTTTTTCGTACAGCAGGTAATCCGCATTGCCGGACTTTGAATCACTTTTCATTGCCTTGAATCTTTCGTTTTAGTAAACGTTCGTATAAGTTTATCATGCGATTTCCGGATTTTTCCAGTGAGAAGTGATTCGCCGCTTCCAGTGCGGCCTGCCCTTTTGTTCTTCGAAGTTCAGGGTGGTTAATAGCGAATTCGATTGCAGTCGAAATAGATTCGGCAGAAAAACCGGTTGTCAGTATTCCGGCTTTGCCGTCTATGAGAAGTTTCGGGCATCCACCGACGGGAGTCGATACGATACACTTTCCCATTGCCATGGCTTCCATGGCAACCATCGGATAATCAGAGGGACCTCGACTCGTATTCCATGGAATTACAACAAGGTCGCTTTCCGCATACAGGTTTTCAATATGATCGATCAGGCCGACTAATTGAACACTTTGCGCGAGTTCCGACTCGGCGACAAGTCTCTTAACGTAATCGAATCTGCTTGTATATTCCTTGATCTGACTCTGGTTTTCAACGGCGACGACAAGAAAGAGGGGGATTCCTTTCCGGGTCAGAATTCGCATCGCCTGGAGCAGCTCAATCAATCCCTTTTCCTTCGAGGTGTTGCCGACAAAAAGAATTCTGGCACTATTGCTTTTGCCGGGGAAGTATTTGCCCGGCTCTTTTGGATCCATAGGATGGAATCGTTGCGTGTCCACACTCATAGAGATAGATTCGATCTTTTCCGGCGGCACTCCGGCCTTCTCGATCGACTGGCGAACATTGTCCGTAACGGCTATGATTCTATCTAACTTGTTAAAAATGAGTCTTGCTGCAATGGGCTTTTCCCACCAATCGGTGTACAAGCCGCCTTTGGCGCCGAGAGGGCAGTAAAGCGAATGAAACCTAACGGAGGTTCTTCGATTGGCAGCCAGTGCTACAATCGCATAGGGATAAGTTCCCGAGTGAGAATGCACAACATCGTAGCGTGTTTCACGCATCCGCTTCTTGAGACTGCGACGCAACACCTGAATAGCACCAATACCTTTTGCAATCAGACCTGTGCCAATGCTTGGCAACGGCTTAACAATCTCCCCGGCGGGATGACGGGATAAAGATTCTAAGTGTTTTTCCGGAACAGATGCTAATATTTCCATCTGGACTCCCTGTCGCCTTAACTCCAGAGCCAGAGAAACGCAGTTGGCAGCGCATCCCCCCACGACCACCCCTGTTTCCCCCGGAAGCAACCGAGGCAAAAGATAACAAACTTTTAGACTCATCTAATATTTGATCTGTTCAAACACAGTTTGATTTAACGATTTTCCCGCTGAGGAAGATGTCGATACCATTATCATCTACTCTACTCGCTCTTTGCAAGGCGTAAGTAAAAATCACGGTATCTAACTAATTCTTTCGACAACTTTAGATTGTCAAGATAGTATTGTCGACAGCGAATACGCATGTCTGCCATTTTTTTGCAGTCCCTAATATCTCGTACAGCTTTTCTAAGTCCCCCAATGCTCCCGTGTTCCACAACAAAACCCAACTCATTCTTTTCAACCATTTCGGCAACACTCACTCCTCGGCTAATCAGCACAGGTGTCCCGACCATCATGGCCTCATAGAATTTCGTCGGATGTCCGACACGATTCACCGGCAAACTTGGGTCGTATAGTATAGTAATGACGTCAACTTCTCGCATCAGCGCCAGCGCCTTGACATGTGGCAATTGCCCAAAGAATTGAACATTGGCAGTAGACTTGAACTTTGCCTTTAGCTCCTCTGATCGACATCCTCCCGCAACCAGAAGTTCGATGCTCCCCTTGCATTGGAGGCAGAAATCAAGGAGCCATTGACTGCCCCTATTATGAGTCAGATAACCTAGATATGCCAGCCTGACAATACCTTCCTGTTTTGATGGAACGATATCCGATACCGATGGCAGCTCCTTCAATAAATCATGGCAAGTGTTGGGAATTACACAGACTTCCCGCTTGGACCTTCCCCACTTTCCTAAATAACGGACATAAAGGTCTGTCGGGAGAACAAAAGCCGTAGTCAGTCCCATCACGCACCAGTCCATAGCATAAGCCAGTTTTCGTATGGGCTTAAAGAATTTATAGCAGAGAGCAAATGGATCGCGCATATCATAGACGAACTTTTTTCTCGTTAGCAAACAAGCCAAACCCGCTGGAACTCCGGATATAAAGCCGCAAACCTGGACAATGTCACATCGGATTCTAATAAGATTCCAGAAAACCCAACTCTGATAGATAAGCGTACACAGGAATATCTGGAAGCTTCGCGGCTTCGGGGTTTTTATTATGAAACGCTTGATCCTAATCCCGTCCACATTTGACTCTGACGGTAGCTGTTTGTTGTGGCGATTCCAGCACAAAATGTGAACTTCCTTGAAAATGCCTTCGCTCGCCTCCAAGGCCCGGGGGATAGCAGGTGTGATATCATAGTCGTTACTGCGTACAAATACTATTCTCATAATCACTTTGAAATCAGAGTGTTAAACCAATCCTCAAGCCGCGAGACTGCCAACTCATATCTCCCGAACTTCTCATACCATTGCCGTGCCCGACGGCTCATTTCTTTCAGTCTTTCAGGATTCGTCATTTGAGTCACCGCCACCGCAATCGCATCGCAATTCTTTGGGTTGACACAAAGGCCGAATCCATTTCCTTCTATCTCTCTACGTAGGTGGGGTTGATCGGATGATATTACAGGCAGACCAAGCATAGCATACTCATAAAGTTTATTAGGTGCGCAGTAACGATAATTGAGGGAGATGTCCCGGTGGTAGAGCATGATACCTACGCTACACTGGTATGTGGTTGCGAAATGCTGCGGATACGGCACACAATCAACAAACTTGAAGTTATTAGGATACCTTGTCTGCGCAATTAGGTCTTTGAGATACCCCGTATTCTTAGAGTTACCAATTAGCGCTAGCAGTAGCAATACGTCAGCATTTATATTCCCAAATACCTGCACTAATTCACAAAGACACCGTCGGTCCAAGTGATTCGCGCCCTGATACATAAAAACTACCGGCGATAAATCGAAACGTTTCCCATTCTGGTTGTCCCGCGCAACGGTCGGGTAGTAGTCAAAACATGCATTAGGAATAACCAAAGCTGGTACATTCAATCGAAGCTGTTTTTGAAGAACTTGTCCACGGTCTTCCTGGCAAATGATCAATCCACTGATGCGCCTACGCCCAAGCCTTTCAGACAAACGTTGCGGCCAAAACTCCCGAGAATCAAAGAGTTCGGCTGAGTAATAGACAAGGGGCTCTTTTTTTCCCAAGCCAGCAAGGCAACCAGCGAGCAGAGCATAGGGATTGTAAGCAATCACGATATCCCAGTCATGATTGTTCGCCGAACGCAAAGCAGCCGCAAGTCGAGGTACTTCGACAGTAGGTCTTACCTTTCTGAAAACTCCCCCGGCTTCCTTGACCCGAACTATCCCAACGCATTCGTCCATGGAAATATCTTGGACAATCTCAGGCAGCGCTCCATTTCCACCGACACAAAAGACGTCGGCAGCCCAGCCTCTGCTACAAAAGAAAGAAAGCAAACGGAGCAAGGGCGGGCAGTTCTCGATAATTCCTTTGCAAATAATGCAAATTTTCATAGCGTACCAACACGAGCAACAGTCGTCTCTCAAAAAGGAACATACCTAAAATCGCACGAACGAACAATCATAATTCTTTATCCTGGCATAATGGGTTGCTTCTCGGACGGCATGAAATTAGTAGGATTGGCTTCAGAATTCACAGGTCTCTCCTGAGAAGTGTTCATGTCGCTAAAAGTTTTTGAAATAATTATAATTTGGTTCCCAGTTTTCAACCTTCTCCAAAACCAAAAGACGATCAATGCCAATTAAGCCAAGGATTGCTTTTTTAACGACACTTCTTTTTGCCTGAAATAAACCTTTGAAGACGTTGATAAGATATCCAAATTTCGATTTATCAGCCATATACTCAATACGTTTGTACCTCCGATGTGTCTTGAGGAAGCCCCATACTTTTCGCTTGCTGGGCAAATCCATGTCATGGATAAGCAAAATCCCTCCGGGGCGCAGCATCTTGTCCGCATAAAAAACATCCAGCAGTGTATAATCGAAAGTATGCCAGCCGTCGATGAACGCCAGATCAAGTTTGACATTTCTATCGAGGAGCTTTGGAAGCATCTCGTGACTGGGCCCGTCGAGATGCTCAAAAAAACGGTCCAAACCACATTCCTTCAACGCTGCCAAGGCCGCTCCATTGAATTCGGAATATTGACATGGGTCTATGCCATAATGTCGACACCCACTGCCAAGACATGAGAGTGCTTCACAAATGGCGACCGTTGAAATTCCGTAAGCTACTCCAGTTTCCATACATGTCCGGCACTTTCGCTCAATAATCAACGACTTGATAAACTCGATTTCCTCTTGGGAAACCCCTCCAGTGACTTGCCGTTCTCGGCCATTAATATCTACGGTCTTATGCTCGTGGACCATCTGATACAGCATTTTGCTCATTAACTGTTTATCTTTCACATGATTCTTCTCGTCCTGCGCCATTAGATTAATCGCCTCATATCAGTTTGACTTGCGACATTGTATCAAGTTTAGACCAGCAATCCGAAGTTCCGAACCAAAATTCCAAGAATGAATATAAGGCCCAGAATAATCGCGCATAATTTGCATTGTCTGCTCATGTGATTCTGCCAAGCAATACTCAGGAATGTCGGATAGAATACAATAAACGCGCAGCGATGTCTGCCCTGAAAAGAGATAAAAGTGACTCCTATTAAAGCGAGCAAGAATATCATAAGCATTATTTTTTGAAAAACTGGCCCCTTTGCCGACCTGTAAATGCCTATCACCATTAGTGGGCCAAGGACAATCCATAACATAATGGTTATCCATTTAAAGGCTGTCTCAAAACTCATCCCCTGAACGTGAAATACATCCATTCCTCCGGCATGAACGATATGAGCCTCTGTCTCCGTAACTAGGGAGTTGAACTTAAAAGGTGAAAACAGCGTTAGAACCGGCATTAGGACATATCTTGCGGGCCCCATTTTATATGCTGCTACTGTTGCATCTCTAGAAGACAAATTGCTCCGCTCCATATACTTTGTCGCCCGGGTTGAGGCTTGTTCGATTATTGTTGTTTTTGTTTCCTGCAAGTTGCCCGATGCTAAAGTTCGAAGGTAGGTACCCAAGTATGAATAGCGATCTACGATGAGGACGCTTGTAATCAGGAGCATGCATAAAAGGATAATTAACACCGGGGTTCTTCGCACACAGCGATCTCGACTTAGAAAGATACAGACAATGGCGAACAATGCTATGCCAGCGTTTGCTGTCCTTATCATCGCACATAATAGTACTGCGATGATCGCGATCAGATAATCTTTCTTGAAAGCGGCAACAAAAGCCACCAGGTAGAAAACGAGCATAAGCCCGTCACGATAAAGAAGTACAACCGAATTTGAGAATATACAATTCCCAATAATAGCAAGGAAAGCAAGGAGCGGCGAGCATCTTCGCCCGGAAACCTGATTCGCCAACTCAAAGGCCAGAACGGCAACCATAGCGCCAAATGTCCAGTTTAATGGCAATAAATCAATGCCCCTGGGTTGTCCGATGATAATCGATAATAACCGATACCAGTAGGACATCAAATGCTCGTATAGCGTTAAGGGGCGAGTCTGAATGTTGTTCGTGAGGTTTACAATGTAACAATAATATTTGGAGTCATCTCCATGGGGCCCGAAATTTATTCCGTAGAGCGATTGAAAGTTCGCCGCAAGCAATAGCCCGATCATTGATAGAGAAAAAAATGATAGCAGAGCAAACCTGTAACTCCCAACAGGAAACTTGATCCACCACTTCAACAATTTGCAGAAAGCCAGCACGACTATTAACGCAAATCCCCACGGTACGAGTATCTGTGTACCTGCAACTTCAACCATAAACACCAAAAAACCAACGAGCATGCATGCAAGGACAGTAACGTACAAATTCCGTTGTGCCTTAAGTAGAGCTGCTGCTTCAAAATTCTTCACACTTGTCATATGTTGTGACTGCCGAATCATAAGAAAGAGCACTTCTCATTATTATATCTTTGCCGTATTCCTTTGCGAGGCACATTTGGAACAACAAAGGCGGGTATCTCCCGCCTGATACCGCTTTTCAGTTTGGCCAAGCGATTCTTCTCGACATTTATGATGATGTCAACATACTTATCACAAAGTTCTTGCTCCTTGCGCCTCGTGGTAATCTCACCGTTATATTCGAGCGCATAGTACACAAGCAAAGCACGGTTCCATTACTTGGCGATTTAGCGGCAGTGCCCAGCTTAATTTCCTCACAACGCCCATGCCTGAAAGTCTTATCGTCCCCCGTGAGAAACTGTGCGTTTTCGACTTGAAACGCTCCGTTTCGAACTGCAACCGCCTCATTTCCATCTGAAATAACTAACTCTCTCTAGCTGATGCTATTCTCCCGTTGGTTGTTGTACTATCCACCCGGCGTATGTGTCCCGTTGGCAAAATGAAACATAATTTGCTTCTTACGCCGGACGATTTGTTTCCCCAAAAAGGGCCGGAGGATGTTTTTCGGATACTGATTTAGCCAGAGATGCCAACCATGCGAACGCCAACCTTTTGAAGAAAACACGGTATAATCGTACGGTCCGAGTGCTCTGAAATAATCATCATTGTATGAGTTAATATGCTCTGTGCCCGGAATTAAGGTTTCCCTATAGGGGGTTATGATAAAGAGGTCATGACACTTGGTCAGTAAGTGGGCCGCTACTCTAATGTCATCTGATAGATGCTCGAATATATTGGACGCAATAATAACATTCACATCCTGCACAACCGAATAGTCACCTTGGATAAACTGTGCAAAGCTGCCATATCTCTCTTTGCACTTCGTAATAGCTGCTTCAGATATGTCTATCCCCATCAGCGAAGCACGTGGGTATGCAGCGTGATATACCGGCATGGCGTCGCCAAGACCACAGCCGAAGTCCAGAATACTGCCCGAAAAGTCAGACGTGATCTTTAAGTACTTTATTTGCGTTTCTGCGAATTGCCTGGTCTGCTCTCGCCCACGTTTCTCCTCCCACTCTCCCGTTGCGAATCTGTTCTCCCAATATATTCTTGTATTGACGTTCACGATTGCTACAGGTTTGCCCCAGTGTTGCCATGTGTACGTGAACCTACTTTTGCAGTGGTCAGAAGATAGTAGGCAAAGCCAAACACCCAGATTGTGTGGAAAACATAACCTATAGCCCTGGCGATAGCCAAGCCCAGAGAGCCGTTATCAATAAGTAGCAGCGTGCCCAAGATGAACGTCAGTGCCCAGCCAAGATTCATAGCAAATCCGATCCACATCCTTCCAGATGCCGCAATAATCTGCCCAACGGGGGTTTGGACGGCGAGCAGTCCGGTCGTCAGGAGAACTACAACCAGGGTCGGCCAGCCGCTCCTGAAACCCTCGCCATAAAGACTCATTATGTAAGGGCTTGCAATGCTTCCCAGCAGAACAATGGGCAACACGAGTAATGCGTTTCCCTTTATCGCGAGAACCATTGTTTTTATCGATTGTTTTGTCTCTTTTTGACCAAGGCGTTCCGATAGGACTGGTAACACTACGCTCCCTAGTAGACCGGGAAGAAACAATATCATATTGTACCATTGATTTGTCGCGCTGAAGATACCCATTTCTTCGTAGCCTTCAGGCTGATTGACTAATAGCGCGCTGCATATCCAATTGACGGGCCCGACCATTGACCCAGCTAGGACGGCCGGCAGACTGAATTTCCACAGAACGGACAATTCCCGGCTGCACTCCCTGAACGTGAAAGGAACCTTGTGTCGGCGCGATTCTTTACGCAAAGCCAAGTGGTTGAGCAGCCAGTTGACGCCGAGATTGATTACCAGCGCCCAGACCGCCCCGGTGAGGCCTCCGAAGTATGCCCCACCGACGAGGATTGGAAATGAGAACAGACCGACAAAGAGGTTCACGTACGCGATTGTCTTAAAGGCTTCAAAGCCCGCTAAAGCGCCTGTCTGTGCCCCGTTGAGAGCATTGATGAACAGTATCAGGGCGCCTATACGCAGTACGCCGGTCAGATGCGGGGCGTTGATAGTATGTTCCGCCAGCCATGGGGCGAATATGAATAACCCCAACGCCATCAACCCACCGGTCAGCATTGCAAACAGCCCTGAAAGGCCGATAATACGTCCGACTCGGTCAGGATCGCTCTGGCGAAATTCGGCAACGTGTTTGGTGGCGGTCAGACCCAGGCCGAATCCGGCAAAGACGCCGAACATACCAACAGTCGAGCGTATCATCCCCAATTCGCCAAAGATTGTCTTGCCTAACATTCGGGCAACCAAAACCGAAGGGGCAAGCATCAGGCCGCGCGAGATAACTGCGCCTGCCATTGACCAGAAGATTCCCTTGGCCAGCCGGTAGCCGATCGGCGATCTTTCGATATGGTTAAACACCGGTTTCAAGAAAGGAGGGCAAAAGACGGATACTAATGATTTGACGCTCATACACCCTTCCTGTGTCCATCCAATAATCGCTCTAAGGCGATCAGTATCCGGTCCGTTGCCTTTCCGTCGCCATAGGGATTTACAGCACCAGCCATTGCCTCATAGGCTTGCTTATTGTTCAATAGTTCGGCAACACTACCTACAATGCAGTCCACATCCGTCCCCACAAGCTTAGCAATCCCTGCTTCGACTGCCTCAGGCCGTTCGGTAGTGTCTCGCATAACAAGTACAGGTTTGCCAAGGCTGGGAGCTTCTTCCTGAATACCGCCGGAATCGGTAAGGACGACGGTGGCGAGGTCCATCAGGGCCACAAAGGGCAGGTAACTGAGTGGCTCAATCAGATAAACGTTATCGCGTCCGGAAAGCAAGTCATAGACTGGTTCGCGAACGTTTGGGTTTAAATGGACAGGATAAACAAACGCAACATTTGGAAAATCTTCAGCCAGTTTTCTAATTGCCTGACAAATATTTGCTAAACCCTCGCCGAAATTTTCACGCCTGTGGCCAGTTATCAGAACTAAAGGTTTATGGGCTTGACTATCCATCAGTTCGCTGGGCAATCCCGGAATTTCTGGCGGGTCATGCCGATTTTTTTCAAGTGCTAAATGTAGCGCGTCGATCACAGTATTGCCGGTAACAAATACTTGTTCTTTTTTGATGCCTTCTTGAAGCAGATTATTCTTAGCCCACTCTGTAGGGGCAAAATGATAGTCGGCCATACGCGTCGTTAGAACTCGGTTGATTTCCTCCGGAAAAGGGAAAAACTTATCCCAGGTCCTCAACCCTGCTTCAACGTGGCCTATGGATATACGATGGTAAAACGCAACCAGCGATGCGCAAAAAACAGTCGTTGTGTCACCTTGAACCAATACGAAATTCGGTTTTTGCTCCGTCATATATGCCTCTAAGGCCCTAATTGCCGAGGAGGTCATCGAGGCCAACCCTTGGTCGGGCTCCATTATATTCAGATCAACGTTCGGCTTTACGCCAAACACTTCGAGTACTTGGTCGAGCATTTGCCGATGTTGCGCTGTCACACACACGTGTGGGTCGAAGTCTGGATATCGCTGCAAAGCCAGAACTAACGGGCAAAGCTTAATGGCTTCGGGCCGTGTGCCAAATATCAAGGAAATCTTTTTCATCTCAAAACCGTCCCTGTACCCATATCGGTTGTAGCTTTATTCTGTCGAGAGCAGTAAAGTGACTTGGCACTTATTGCTCCAACTTCTTATGATCAGTGGACATAATTTGCATAACTTCACCCCACTCTCGAATAAGAAGTATCGTGACTAATATAAAAACACCAATAGCGCAGAACTTTTTTCTGCGCCCCGGTGTTCATAACTTTATAGCACTACCATAGCGGTATTGGACGGTTTACCTTCGCTGGCTTTGTTAACTGTGACGATTCGGTATTCCAGTTCCTTATTGAGTTCTGCCGCCTGGCCCAAGCTGCCGACCCTTACTTGACTCGCGCTGCGGAACAGGCAGGCGCAAGGTGCCGCACAAGCAGGCGCACGGTGCCGCACAGCACGGCTCACGACCTCAGGGCCTACTGACTCGGCCCCATGACCCTTGCTTGAGGTCAACCCTCGGCCCTTGTAAGCTCCAAAAAAGCGATTTTATTTGCAAAATCTACCGGTCTTTAACCTGCACTTCTCATTAGCCGCTGAGTTCATACATCCCCGAATTCGGATATTAGCCCCCACACCATACCACTCAGCCAGTGCAGCAAATAGCTGTTTTAACTCAAGCTGACCGATTTTGGGCAAAATATTAGTGTAAGTATTGCTTTTACAAGAGCACAATACAATTTGCTATTCCCTGTCACAGCAGATGCATGTTCAGTATTGAATAAACCTGTCTCTGAAGCACCAAACAGGTGCCAACGACTAACCGCTATCCGGCATGTTGCATATCCTATAGGCTCTTAGACTTCGTCCCCGTGGGTTGCAAACTACCATTTTTTTTGCAAGTACTTAAAGCAAAGAATGGCCGCAATCCTAATAGTGCCCCGAGCCCGCTAACAAGCCAACAGAAACATTGAGTAAGCTCTTTATCAGTAAAAAGCCTTCACTAAGTTTGAACCAGCCTTTTCTGGATACCTTCTAACAGGAAGGCTGTTAGTGTCGTTATCATTAACAATACTGCAAACACAACGGTGCTTTTCTTACGGGCACTTTTGTCAATCGAAGATATCCTGGGATTTTCTACAACAGGAGTATTTATTGATATCATATTTTCTATTTTCTTAATATACGCATTCAAATAGTCGATCAATTCTTTGTCTTCGTAATTATTTAATGTATCAGTCAGGGATGAGCGGAATTCCTGAATGGTATAATACGAAGATGTCTTATCCTTTACCTGATTAAAGAGCATTTCATTCAGGCTTAAGAGGTTTTTGTAGTAATCGTACTTGTCCTGCTTTGCTCTGATGGTCTCTTCAAAGCCAATTATGTTCGCATCTGTGGCTTGTATCTGGTAGGCTAACGGCAGATATTCGCTGTTCTGATCTACTCTACTGAATTGTAAGACAATGCTGCCCGGGACATTGTTTGATTCTGCCGGTTCCATTTTTTTCAACTTTTCCGAAATCGCCTTTTTCTTTTTCAACTCAAGTTCCAGGTCAAATTTATTCTCCTCGATATCTGCCATCTCGGTCTTTAAGTCGATGATAGTAGTGTTTAGTTCCTGCTTTGTGTCGTATATTGGGAGGATGTTTTCAAAATTATCTCTCACAATTGAGGAAAATTTCTGCATTTCTCTTTCGGGTCTTCCCGTAATAGTCATAGCTAATAGTGTGCCCGTGACTTCCTGGATTTTCTGCAGGTTTTCAACATCAGTTGCTTTGGCCGCATTATTTCTGAAATACGAGGGCGAAACCTCAAATTTCACATTTGATCCGATTATCCCTTGCCAGTATTCGTTAAGCTCGTTTCCTTTTAATTTGGCGGTGAGCTTGTCTAAGTTTTCCGAGCTGTAGAACTTGTCGAGCAGGGTTTTATAGCTTTTCTCCGTAAGACCTATATCATAGAGAAAGGTCAGTTTGTAATCTCTCGGCGAGAAGGAAATGAATATGAAAACAATCAAAGCCGGTAGTACAGAACCAAGCACAATGAAGTATTTNNCGTTTCCAGACAATCCTGAAATAATCGATCAGATCGATCTCATCCTCGAAAGTATTGACTTTTTCCATAGTATTCTTCGATACTGATTGTTTATTTGGGATGTTGTTTTTTGGATTTGGCATTCTTTATGGTTCCTTTCCAAGTTTGAAAAGAGTTCACAAAACACAAAGCCGTGGATAGAGTATTATTGCTCATTCCCGTTGTTTTACTGATTTAATCCCTAATTATTCCAACTATCGCAGATTTTTATATTCCCATGAAGCTTGATTTGGATAATAATGTGCTCACAATCAACAGTCAAGCTTTTTCGGGGCGTTTATACACGATTTTCATCAATTTAGCTGGATGTCCCGGCTGTAACCGGCCCGAAGTGTGCAGTTGAGCTTTAGCAGCGATCAAGCAAATCGTGGACGCTTTTATAAGCCGGCAGCAG